>ONTD01000166.1 GCA_900320675.1 uncultured bacterium | reverse complement strand
CTCTGCCTTCAGTTACTTCCTTGACCGCCTTTATAAGTTCATCTTTAACAGTTTTAAAAGGTACCTTTTCAGGAGAAAAGCTTAATCCTGCCGCAAGTGCGTGTCCGCCAAACCCGTCAAGCAAATCAGAAATTGTGCTGATTGTTTCGTAAAGATGGACACCGTCAATACTTCTTGCTGAACATTTTATCTGCTTTGTTTCTTCTGAATAAGTCATTAAAAATGTTGGCTTATAATACTTTTCTACAAGTTTAGAAGCTACTATACCGATAACCCCAACTTGCCATTTCTCATTGAATAAAACAATTGCAGGGTATTTATTTCCCTCTTTTTGAACCATTTCATCCGCTTCTTCAAATATATTTTGCTCGAGTGTCTGGCGGACTTTGTTAAATTCGTTTAAGCTTTGGATTGCCAATTCAATTTCTTGCTTGTTGTCGGAAATCAGCAGCTTTACTGCCGGATTTGTAGTATCAACACGGCTGGAAGCATTTATCCTCGGTACAATCCCAAATGCTATGGTTTCAGATGTTATATCACCATCACTGTTAAATTTTGAAGATTCAAGGAGTCGTTTTAACCCGTAATGTTTTCCTGATGAAATTAGCTCTATACCTTTTGTTACAAAGTATCTGTTTTCACCGATTAACGGAACAACATCTCCGACAGTACCTACAGCAACAAACGGTAATATTTCTTTTATAAACTCAAGCTTGTTGTAATAGTTTAGTAGTGCTTGCGCAAGCTTAAATGCGACTCCGACTCCTGCAAGATAACTGAGATATGTAATCTGCTTGCTGCTCATTTTCTCATCAATTGAATTAGGCGCCTTTGGATTAATTATTGCTAAAGCTTCCGGCAGGACATCAGGTGCTTCATGGTGATCTGTAATTATAGTATCTATTTTAAAACTTTTCAAAAATTTTACTTCGTCTATGTTACTTATTCCGCAATCGACGGTAATTATTAATTTAGGCTTCATATCCTTCATAATATTGATTATCGCCGTTGTATTAAGCCCGTGTCCGTCTTTTTCTCTGTCAGGTATGTAATAATTAACCTCAGCTCCTACATGCTTTAAGGTTTTATATAATAATGAGGTTGAGGTTATCCCGTCAGCATCAAAATCTCCATAGATTACAATATTTTCTTTGTTATCAATTGCCTTTGAAATTCTCTCAACACTTTTCACCATGTCACAGAATGCTTCCGGCTGAGTTAATTTCATTTCAAGCGGGTGCATGAATTCTTGAATATCATCATCAGAGGTTATTCCTCGAGTATTCAAAAGCCGCTTTATTAGCGACTTTTCATTAGTGTCAACTTTATTGTATATCCATTCCTTTTGGCTCATTTATACCCCTAACTGTTAACATTATCTTATCACAAAATGATATTCAAATTTCTATACGCTCTTCTTTGACCTTAAACGTTGATTTTCTTCGTTACGTTTTTGTTTATATCCGTACAATGCGTATATCATAAGCCCTATTATAAGCCATATAGCAAAATATAAAGATGATGTTTTAATTGTTTTCAGCGTAACAATCATTAAGAATGAACATATTAATATACCTGCAATAGGAAACCAAGGACAAAACGGGACTCTAAAAGGTCTTGGTCTGTTTGGTTCCCGTTTTCTTAAGATTAATACTGCAATACAAATTATGATAAATGAAGTAAATGTTCCGAAGTTACACAGTTCTGCCGATATTTTTAAATCCATAAATAATCCGCATACGATTACTATTAAACCTGATATCCACGTCATAACGTGCGGAGTTTTATATTTTTTATGGATTAATCTCCATGATTTCGGTAAAAATCTATCGCGGCTAATAGCGTACAAAATTCTTGTTGTTCCCAGCTGATACACAAGTAATACTGTCGTTAACGCACATAATGCTCCGACAGAAATTAATCCGGAGAACCAGTCTTTACCGATATAACTCATTGCATGAGCTATCGGTGCTAAATTATTTATTTTACTGACCGGAACTATTCCGGTTAATACGAGTGCTACACAAACATATAATATGGTACAAATTATCAATGTACCTAATATGGCAACAGGCAAATCTCTTTGAGGGTTTTCCGTTTCTTCTGCTGTCGTTGATATTGCATCAAATCCGATGTATGCAAAAAATATTAGGAATGCTCCCATTACTATTCCGGAAGGATCAGCAGGGAAAAACGGATGCCAATTTTCAGGCTTTACGTAAAATGCTCCGACAATTATAAATGATAAAATCATAAACATATTTACCCCTACCATAATAGAGGCAAACCTTGTGGATTCTTTAATACCCCTTACAAGTAATATTGTAAGCAGTAAAACTATAACAACTGCGGGTAAACTGACTACTACCGGTATTTTATCAAATATATACGGAATTTTGTCATGAATATCCCAACCGTTTGCGGTACATATAGAATTAACCGTAGTGTAATCATATCTCAACCACAATGGAAAATTCACTATAAAATCAGGAAAATATTGCTTAAACCCTTTTAAAAGGTGGATAAAATATCCCGTCCAAGCATTAGCAACAGTAATATTCCCAATGGCATATTCAAGCATTAATATCCAGCCGACCATCCATGCCATAAATTCACCCATTGTTGCATAAGTATATGTATAAGCACTACCTGCGACCGGTATCATTGCGGCAATTTCAGAATAACAAAGTGCCGAAAATACGCATGCAATAGCAGCAAGTACCATTGATATGATAATAGCAGGACCAGCCCCAGCACTTTCACTGTTGCCGGTAATAGCAGTCCCGATTATTGTAAAAATTCCTGTGCCAACTACCGCACCGATACCTATTACTATCAAATCAAATACATTAAGTGTCTTTTTTAACTCAGTTTTTTTACTTGTAGCAATAAGTTCATCAGTACTTCTTCGGGTAAAAGCTTTATTTATTATGTTCTTTATATCCATTATTTTGATAATTCCAATTTTCTTTGTTCAACTTTTTCAAGGTGAACTTCGTTTTCATATTTTCTGTTACTTCTAAATCCGTAGTTGAAGTAAATTATAGCACCCAACCCCAGCCATACTGGGAAAAGTAGTGCTGAATTTGAATCACCGGATTGCATAAGTTTATAAACCATTAATCCGCCGCAGCATATTATTCCTATTGACGGAAACCAAGGTGAAAATGGTACTCTGAATGGTCTCGGTCTGTCAGGATCTGTATGTCTTAATATAAGAACTGCAACGCAAACAACTATGAATGATGTAAACGTTCCAAAATTACACAACTCTGCTGCTGCCTGCAAATCCAAAGTCATTACCCCTACTACGGATAATATACCTACAAGCCACGTCAAAACATATGGAGTGTGGTACTTATTGTGTAAGAGTTGTAATCTCTTAGGAATAAAATTATCACGGCTCATTGCGTATAATACACGAATTGCAGCCAATTCCATTACAAGAAGTACTGAAGTCAGTCCTGCAAGAGAGCCAATTGAAATCAATCCGGCAACCCAATCTTGATGCGCAATTTCTGACATAACAAATGCCATTGGCGCCTTGATAAATTCTGCAGGCACAAAACCTGATGTCGGATACATACCTGTCATAACCAAAGCCACAAGAACATACACTACAGTTGCCGCAATTAATGAACCGATTATACCAATTGGCAAATCTCTTTGCGGGTTTTTACATTCTTCGGCAACAGTAGCTATTGCATCAAATCCGATGTATGCAAAAAATATTAAAAATGCTCCGTTAAATATACCCGAAAATCCGTTTGGTGCAAACGGAACCCAATTTGCCGGTTTTACATAGAATAAACCGACAAGAACAAATAAAGCTATAACTGCTATTTTTATAACAACCATAATTGCAGTCATTTTTGCTGAATCTTTTGTTCCTTTTATTAAAATCATTGTTGATAAAATTATCACTACTGCTGCCGGTATGTTTAAGCATATAGGCATCTGTGCCATAAAATTCCATGTTTTTGCCAAAAAGTCAGTCAGAGGTTGTGCAAATACAGGCATTTTTACCGCAAGAAAATGCATTATCCCGAAATTTGGCAACAATGAATTAATTGTAGGGATAATGGTATGCGGATCAATCCCTTCAGCCGACAGAGATTTTGTGGCAGAATCAATATCGCTCACTAACCATATTGGCGGATTAGCCATCCAATTAGGTAAAGTATTTGCGAATCCTTTCATAAACTGGACGAAATGATTTGACCAAGCAGAGGCTACAACTATAAATCCAATTGCGTATTCCAATAATAATACCCAACCTACCATCCAAGCTGCAAATTCACCTAATGTTGCAAAGGTGTACGTATAAGCACCACCTGCAACCGGTATCATTGTCGCAAATTCGCAATAACATAGTGCTGAAAACACACATGCAAAAGCCGCAATCACCATTGATATTGCAAGAGCAGGTCCTGCCCCGTTTGCTCCGGCAGCAGCTACTCCGACTATAGCAAAAATTCCGGCACCGATAATTGCACCTATGCCCAGAATGATTAGATCCCAAACACCTAATGTTTTTTCCAAACCTTCGGATTTAGCATCTTCAAGCATAGCATCCGGGCTTTTTATTTGGGTAATTCTGCGCAAAAAATTCTTACTGAACGTAGGGTGATGAAATTTTGTAGCCATTTATATTCCTTCTTACTTGCAAAGAGGAAATCCCATTTCCTCTCTCTGTGCAACATACAGTCTTGCAACCGCTGCTGCCATTGTTCTTACTCTACCTATAAAATTGTTTCTCTCATCTTTACTTATAACTCCTCGTGCATCAAGTAAGTTAAAAGTATGAGAGCATTTTAATACGTAATCATAGGCCGGCAAAACCAATTTTGCCTCAACACAATTATCAACTTCTTTTTGATATAAATCAAACATAGTAAATAATGATTTTGTATCGGATACCTCAAAATTATATTTTGATTGTTCAATTTCGTTTTGCAAATAAATATCGCCGTACTTTAACTCGTTATTCCACATAATATCATAT
The DNA here is from genome assembly GCA_900320675.1 of uncultured bacterium. Classification (GTDB taxonomy): domain Bacteria; phylum Cyanobacteriota; class Vampirovibrionia; order Gastranaerophilales; family Gastranaerophilaceae; genus UBA1221. The sequence continues at coordinate 3,411 of ONTD01000166.1, read as the reverse complement.
ACGGACTCTTTATTTTGCAAATACATAGCAATACGCTCCAAACCGTATGTCAGCTCTAACGCAACAGGTTTAATCTCAAGTCCGCCGACTTGTTGAAAATAAGTAAACTGAGTAATTTCCATTCCGTCAAGCCAAACTTCCCAGCCTACACCGGCAGCTCCTAATGTAGGTGATTCCCAGTTATCTTCAACAAATCTAACATCGTGTTCTTTTAAATCTATTCCCATTGCTTCAAGGCTCTTCAAATATAGCTCTTGAGCATTATCAGGAGATGGCTTGAGTATTACCTGAAACTGAAAATAATGTCCGAGTCTGTTCGGATTTTCCCCGTATCTTGCATCAGTAGGTCTTCTGCAAGGTTCTATCATTGCGGTATTCCAAGGTTCAGGCCCCAATGCTCTTAAAAATGTTGCAGGGTTCATTGTAGATGCACCCTTTTCTATATCATACGGTTGCTGGATTATACATCCGTAATCCGCCCAAAATTTTTGTAAATTTAAAACCAATTCTTGAAAATTTAAAGCCATAACTCATTCCAATATTGTACTATATACACTCGCTTTTCAATTCTATTATCAACATAGTACAATTGCAACTTTATGATAAAAAATGTTAAGTTGTTGTGATTTTCAACCTGTAAATTATAGGTGGTTATAAAATCTAACTTAACTATTTATTCGTAAAATGTAAGCTTTGTCCTTTATCTTGCGAAATATGTCTGCCTATAGATTTAATTTTTGCTTCTATACATCCTCTGCATTGAGTAGGGTTTTCGTTTATGCATATTTTATTCGGATAAATTTCATATTTTGCTCTATATTCTGTTGAGGTAACATTTGGCATAACAACGTTAGCACCGCTTTTTAGTGCAATTATTCTTCCGTTTGGATTTAAAGTTTCCATAGCTGTCGTTGCCGGAATATTTATGTTAGGTAAAATTAGTCTGGTTAATGCCATTACCTTTAGTGCAAGCCAAAAATCACCATTGTTAGAATGACATAAAGGCGTTTGCGGATGAGATATAAAAGGTCCTATTCCAACCATATCAGCCTCTATTGATTTAAAGTAGAGGATATCATTTGCAAGTGATTCTATGCTTTGTTCGGGTAATCCGACAAGGCACCCTGTTCCTACTTCGTATCCAAGTTCTTTTATATATTCAATGCACCTAAACCTGTTTTCTATACTCATATTAGGGTGCATCTTGCTATAAAGATTTTTGTCTGTCGTTTCTATTCTGATTAAATATCTGTCGGCTCCGGCTTCTTTAAACGCTTTATATTCATTATAAGATCGTTCGCCGATGCTGAGTGTTATTGCAACATCAAGCTTTTTGATTTCTTCTATAATTCGGATTATTTTATCCGAGCTGAAATACTCATCTTCGCCTGATTGCAGAACAATCGTTTTATAGCCCATATCCGATGCTTTTTGAGCATATCTTATAATTTCATCTTCATCAATTCTGTAGCGTGAAATTGCCTTGTTTTCGGAACGCAATCCGCAGTACATACATTGTCTTTTGCAAATGTTAGAAAATTCTATCAGTCCCCTGAGGTGAACCTCATCTCCGACATTATCATGACGAACTTTATCCGCGAGCGTAAAAATTTCCTCGTTTTTTTCGTTTGTATTTAAAATCTCGATAATTTCAGATTTTGATAACAAGTTATCTCCTTATTGCAAGACTAAATCTAATTCGTCAAACATTTCTTTGTCTTCTTGAGGAGTAGAACCGACAGTTGTAAGATAATTCCCAACAAGTACGGAATTTATTCCGGCAAGCATGCCAAGTTTTTGATTTTCTTTACTTAGCCTTGTAGTTCTTCCGCCTGCATATCTGAGTAATGCTTTTGGCAAAATTATTCTGAATATGCAAATTGTTTTAATAATTTCCTCTTCGTCAATTTTATCTTCATATCCTTCAAGCGGGGTTCCTTTAATTGGGTTAAGAATATTTATCGGAACAGTTTTCGGGTTAAGTTCTTTAAGTGAAAGCGCCAAATCAACGCGGTCCTCTCTCGTTTCCCCCATTCCTATAATACCGCCGCAACATGCTTCCATTCCGTATTTCTGGACTAATTTTACAGTATTTACTCTGTCTTTAAACTCATGCGTCGTACAAATTTGCTTATGATAATTTTCAGATGTATTTAAGTTATGGTTAAATCTTTCCACACCGGCTTCTTTAATCATTTTAATTTGTTCTTCGCTCAATAAACCAAGCGATGCGCAACAATGTATTCCATCAATTGCTGCAACCGCTCTTATCATTTCTAAGATTTTTTTAAAATCTTCATCATTAGGCAATCTGCCGGATGTAACAATGCAAAAACGTGTTGCACCGTTTTCTTTTGCACTCAGGGCAGCTTTTCTTACCGTTTCAACATCCATCAGCGGATGGCAGTGAATTTCTGCGTGGTTATGTGAACTTTGTGAACAATATTTGCAATTTTCCTGACATTTTCCTGTCTTAGCGCTAATTATGCTGCATGCTTCAACAGTATTACCAAAATTTTCTTTTGTTATTTTATTTGCTATTTCAATCAACTCATCGACCGGTCTATCGTATAACTTTAGATAATCTTCCTTAGTGTAATTCTCAAAATTTTCCATTTTAATATCCCTTTTAATTGTCCTATTTACACTTATATATTATCACGAAAATTATTTATAGTTAAATTATAATCTAATTTTTTAAAATGGTCTTAATGTCATTCTTTAGAGAATCAATAAATTCAGGTCTGTACATAAATCCCAGATGTGAACCGTTGCTTAAAAATACAGATTTGTTTCCGGTATGTTTTTTTAGCATGTTCAGCTGGTGTGAATTTACAAGATAGTCGTCTAATGAGTGGTAAATTTTATAGTTGTCAGATGACTCCAAGTAGTCGGAAATTGAATAAAGGCTTGTGTCATAATTTAAATCATCGTACTTGTTTTTTCCGTCAGAGAGGATATATTTTTCAAAATAATCTTTGTACCCGACATTGTGAATGTTGTTATAGAAATCTGTTTTTTTGTTTTTAGGTACATTGTCAATTGTCATCATTAAGTCCGACAATTTTTGGTGCATTATAAATCCTGTTATCAGCTTTGCCTCGTAGTCATTAAACGGTAATGTTTCAAGAGAGAAGTTAGGTTCATCCTTAGAGTTATATAGCTTTAAAATTTTTGCGGAAGTTAGAGCAACACGTTCTTTAAGGTTGTTAGGATTTTTTTGCCACTCTTCATTATTTTTATCGACGGCCTTCATAGCATGCAGCAGCTCTATCGGAGGATTAATTGCTATGTATTTTGTAATCCCGAGAGTGTTGTTTTTGAACTCATTGTTTGCTAAAAATAGTGCGGTTAATGCGCCAAATGAAGTCCCGATTAATATTTTATTTTCAAACTTGCAGTGATATTTAT
>ONTD01000037.1 GCA_900320675.1 uncultured bacterium | reverse complement strand
GTAGCAAATTTTCTTAAAAAAGATGAGCAGCAAAATGGTCTGCCGCAAAGCCCAACTCCATCTACAAGAGAGGTTTCATCTCTTACTCCGATATGCCTTAAATCAATACGAACCCTTGTAAACACTTGAGTCAAATCTTTCAGCAATGCTCTAAAATCAACCCTCTCAGGAGCTGTGTAATAAAATGTTATTTTTCTTCTGTCAAAAGTTATTCTGCATTGAACAAGGTTCATAACGAGTCCGTGCTGTTTTACCAAAGCCTGACATTTAAAAAATGACTCTACTTCTTCCTTTTTTATGTCTTCAAGAGTTTGAATATCTCGTTGAGTAAGTGTTCTTATAACAGGAAGCGGTTCCGGTTTATTTTTCGATTCTTCCCAGCATCTTGATATATCTTCATTTACAAGTTCAACTTTTAACGCCTCTTCACCTTTTTCCGTGCGGACAAGAACCAACTGTCCTTCTTCTAACGTTAACGTATCCGGAACACTCAGCGGATAAAATGTATTTTTTATATATTTTACTGCATATTTCATTAAATATATCTTTCTTCTTCTTTTAATTTTCTGTTCATCAATTTGTCAAGCAGCTCCTGAGGAGTAATATCAGTGTACACCGCCTCATATATCGCATTTGATACAGGCACATCAATCTCTAATTTTTTGGCTAATTCGCAAATTGCCTTAGAGGTTTTTACCCCCTCTGCGACAGAACCTAATTCACGTAATATATCATCAATTTTTTTACCTCTGCCAAGCATAGAACCTACTGTGTAATTTCTCGACATAGGACTTGAACAAGTTGCTATTAAATCTCCCATGCCGGAAAGTCCGTACAACGTTGAAGGATTTGCACCGAGCTGGATACTTACCCTGACAATTTCAGCCATGCCCCTTGTTAACAAAGCTCCGGCACAATTATCGCCTAAACCCATTTCGTGTGCAAAACCGGATGCTATTGCAATTACGTTTTTAAGGCTTCCTCCTAATTCTACACCTATAACATCGGTATTTGTATACAACCTAAACTTGCCCGGAACGGAACAAGCTTTTTGAACAAATTCCGCAACGGAAATATCTTCGCTGGCAACACACGCTGCAGTAGGTTTTCCGGCAAGAACTTCTTTTGCAAGAGTAGGACCGGATAAAATCACCAGTTTTTGCTCAGGTAAAACTTCTCTTATAACTTCGGACATCCTCATTAATGACGGCAATTCAATACCTTTTGACGCATTAACAAGAATTTGTTCAGATTTTATACCTGCCCTTTTTAAGTTTTCACAAACATCTCGCGTACCTGAAGTTGCAATTACAGATAAAATTATATCAGCGCCGTCAATTGCAGATGCCAAATCTGAAGTTATACCGACCTTCTTATCCAGCTGAACCTCTAACGGCTTAGAAGTATGTTTGTTTATTTTTAAATCGTCTGATAAATCGAACTCTCTGCCCCAAACTACAACATCTTCAAAATTACCGGACAATAGCCAAGCTAAAGTAAGCCCCCAACATCCTGCACCTAATACTGTTAATTTCATATTTAAACTCTCTTTCTATACAACTGTTTTATCAGGCAATAATTTTCTCAATACCCCGCCATGTTTTTTCAGCTCTTTTCTTGATGTATCAACATCCATGCCCATAACTATTGAAACTATGGAAGTTTTAATTTCCCAATTGGACTTCAAAAGCGCTGATAAAGCTTCACTATGAGAAACATCCGCTATTTGAGCAACAATTCTTATTGCACGGTCTTTTAACTTTTCATTTACCGCCTGCAAGTCAATCATGAAGTTTTCATAAGTCTTGCCAATTTTAATCATAGAACCGGTAGAAAGCATATTGAGAATCATCTTTTGAGCAGTACCCGCCTTTAATCTGCTTGAACCGGCAATAACTTCCGGCCCTACTTCTACACAAATAACCAAACCTGCCTCTTCAGCAATTCTTCCCTTGGAATTGCAAGTAATAGCAATTGTTCGGCAATTAACCTCATCAGCTTTTTCCAATACGCCCAATAAATATTTTGGATTACCGCTTGCAGATATTACAACCGCAACATCGTTGTCTGTTAATATTTCGGCATCCTTGCGACCGGCATCAAAGTTATCCTCGGCACCTTCTACGGAAGTTCTGATTGCAGCATCTCCGCCTGCAATTACTCCCTGCACCATATCAGGATTAACGCTGAAAGTCGGAGGGCACTCAGAAGCGTCTATAATACCTAATCTGCCGGATGTTCCCGCACCAAAGTATATCAACCTTCCGCCTCTTAAAAACTGCTTTGCAATCATATCAATAGCTTGGGCAATTTCTTCAGAAGCATCCTCTACCGCAAGAGCGACAAGCTTATCCTCTTCATTCATTTTCCTCACTATATCAATGGTAGGCAAAATATCAATATTCTTTGTATTCTCATTTCTGTATTCTGTAATTACTTCACTCATATATAACTCCTCAAATCAATTAATTACGTTTTCTGTACTAAAATTGCTTTAATAAATTTGCCATTTCAATAGCGGACTTAGCTGCATCTGCGCCCTTATTACCGGCTTTTGTTCCGGCTCTTTCAATTGCCTGTTCGAGATTTTCGGTTGTTAAAACTCCGAAGATAACAGGAACTTCTGTTTGCAGACTTACACTTGCAATACCTTTTGATAATTCTGCACTTACATAATCAAAATGAGCGGTAGCCCCTTTAATTATCGCCCCTAATGTAATTATTGCATTATACTTTTGAGTTTTAGCACATTTTAAAGCCATTAAAGGAATTTCAAACGCGCCGGGAACTCTTACTATATCAATATTATCGTGTTTTACTCCGTGTCGTCTCAGCTCATCAACGGCACCTGACAACAGTTTTGCTCCGATAAAATCATTAAATCTGGATAATATTATACAGAAACGCTCATCACCAGCTACCAATTGACCTTCATAAGTATTCATTTCTAATTCTCCACATATCCTATTATAATCCGCAACCATTTTACTACAATTTAGACTATTTTACAAGCAATGGGTAAAAAATCTTATAAAAAATATATATAGATGTCAAAATCAATATAATGCCGCTCACCCTAAGCAAATAATCGGAAAATCTATAAAAGGAGTGTAAAGATTTTAACTTTGAAGTTAATACACCGGCGAATACGAGAATTACGCCTTGCCCTATTGCAAAAAAGAAGAACATAAGAACAGACTCAACAAGACTGGCCGATAAAGAAGCAAATGCCATTATAGCAGCCAATATAGGAGTTGAACAAGGGGAACCTGCTAATGCAACAACCGCCCCTAATATCATCGGATAAAAAAATGTGTCGGCTTTATCATTTTTAGGCATTTCTTTTATAATCACCGGCAATTCAAAATCCAATACCCCTACGAGTTTTAAACCCATAATCAATATGATACTTGCCATCAATAAACCGAAATATCCGCCGGCAAACGCCACGAATACTTTACCTGTCAAAGCACAAAATATACCGATTACAGAAAATACTATTGCCGTACCCAATATAAAAAATAGCATTTGCACAAAGGTTTTTGAAGGCTTAGCCTCCGAATACCCCCCGATATACCCGACAATAAGCGGCAGCATGGACAATGAACACGGAGATACCGATGCTATTAATCCGCCTATAAATGATATCAAATATAAAACCAAAATATTATGGCTGCCGCTGCCGAAAAAATCCGCAAAGTTTTGCATTATTTAAGTTCCTGTATATACTTGTCCATAAGTTCTTTTTCTATGGCACCTTCTATACGTCTGACTTGATTCCCGTTTGAATTAATCAAGATTATAGTCGGTACCAGCGTAACATTATATTTTTTTATCCAACTGTCGTTATTTGGATTTTTATCCTGAACATTAATTTCCGTAAGTTCAATCTCATCCTTGTACTTTGGATAAATTTCTTTCATAATCTTATTCATTGTTTGGCAGTCCATACACATAACGGAAGTGAATTTAATAATTTGAGGTTTATTTGTTTTTGCATCAACGCTTAATATATCTTTGTTCCCCGAAAACCCTAAAAGAAAATAAGCAGCTAATGGAATTAAAAATATTAGTAATACCGCAATAAGATTTTTTTTCATAAAATTTTCTCCTATATCTCTAACTTATAATATCATAAAAGAAAACCGCTTCGATTCAATTATCCATCAGAGTAATACTTTAATTGTTTGAGATTTTTGTATAAATCACCTAAAAAGTCGATTTAAAATTTTAAAAAAAGTATTATTCTTATAATGTAAAAAACAAAAGGATTTATAAGGTAATATATTTAAAGAGGTTTTCCTAACAGTGAAACGAAAATTAATAGAACAAATAGCAAGAAAGGAAGTTCAACTGGAAAAATTATCCGGTATGATAAAAAAAAGCTGCATCTGTGAACAACTGTATAATAAGGTTTTGATAGAAAAAGCTATCCTAAAAAAACAATTAGACGATTTGTCAAGAAATAAATTCACCGAAAAAGTCGTACGATTATTCCCACACAAAAAAACTCTTATTTGTGATTATTTCGGTGAATAACATTTTTACTCTGCCCGATTGCTGATACAAGCTTAATCGGGCAGTAGCCGGACTTATGCGGACTGATTAGCTTTAGCCATTTCGACTTTTAGCTTATTTTCGATATCTTCTCTAACTTTATAACCCTGATTATCCTTGTCGAGGAGTCTCCAAGCAACGATTACTCCGGGCATTATCAAACCGAGAACGCCAATGCATGCTCCGATATTTTTAATTGTTGCCCATCTGTTTCCTTTTTTCACCATTTGCAAGTAATCTTCCAGCATCAAAGATTTTTCTTGTTCGCTAAGTTCGCTTACGGATTTACCAAGTTTTTCCGCCTTTTGAGAAATAAATTCCTGACCTTTGTCATACAACATTTTTAATTTATCTTTTACGCCGATAACATCAGCGGTATCTATATATTTTCTGTTATCAACAGAACCGGTATCCTTTGCTTTTGAAAATATTCCTGTTTTCTCTTTTATGGTAGCTATTATGTCTGATTTTTTTGCCATTTTTACAACAAGATTATCAGGATTTTCATTTACAAATCTGTAAACATCAATATTTGAAGGGGTTTTCCCTATCGGAAACTCATTTACACTTTTCATGATTTTATTATTAAGCAAAGCATCTTTGAGTTCTTCGGATTCAACTGCTCTTGAGTCTAAGTCTATCGGAAGATTTTTCTTTGAAAGTGAATGTTTTTCCAAGAAATTTTTTATTTGCTGGCCTGCAAAATACATAAAGAACCAGAAAAATCCTTCTTTTATAACGTATTGCATAAATTCTTGTTTATTTTTAGATTCCGCAAGTCTTTCACCGGTGATTGCACCATCAACAAGCATCATATTTTTGACAGGTGAAAACATAAAATCTTGCAAACCGCCGGTAAAAGAAGTTTGACCTTTTGTTGTATTTTGTTTTTCGGAAGAATTTACATTTTGTCTATTATTTTGTTCTGCCTGTTTTGCGTAAAATTCTTTCTTTATTTTATTTTCTCTGTAAATGTGTCTGAATTTTGTCAAGGCACCATATGAGATTATCGTTAACGCAGTAGAAGCAACGAATTTACCAAACGTCAGTCCTTTAAAGATTTTTTGTCTTTGGGATATATGTTCAAGACTGTTAGATATCTTTTTTACATTATCATTATTTTTGAACTTGTCATCATGTAATTTTGCATAATGCTTTGCGAGTTTGAACACTTCCTGATCTTTCAAAACTCTCACATCCACTCCGGCATCATAACCGAGTGGTTTGAACATTGTCCAATCCAAAACTTTTTTGTATGCCGGAATTCCTAATAACCATATAGCCTGAGTTCCGAACTCATCTATAAATCTGTCATGTCCTTCTGCAGACTGACCTGTAATATATGAACCGGTTGTTAATCCAAGACTGTTTGCCGTATCTTTAATTCCCATTGGAACTAAAGAGTTATTATTACCTAATGTTGAAAATATTTTACCAATTGTAATCGGGGATATCATTTTTAACCTTTCGGATATCTCGTTTAAACAAGATATCTCAACTTAACCTGTGTACTACAAGCCCCAAATTAAATTCATTAATTTGACGATTGGGGCATTCGCCTTTTTAGTTAAGCTTCGTCGGTTATTTCTGTTATATTTCATTTCACTACCTTTCACTTTATTTCTAACGTTTCTGACTTTAATAAATTGCTATAATTTTTGGTTTATTTTACTTTTTTTAACAAAAATAAAGACCTTTTATATAAAAGGCCTTGTTTATAATTTATTTTTTAACAACATAAGTAAGTGTCTTATTATCTAAACAAGCCCTTTTTAATTACTTACTATACGTCGGTTTTGAATATTCTTTATCATAGCTTTTTCATGGTACTTGGAAATAACTGATTTGTAAAGTCTTTTATTGAAAAATATTTTTTAGCTGGTAATATTGACTTAAAAACAAGGGGCTTTATGGGATTATTTATTGTTTCTTTTATTCTTGTTGCGCTATCAAGTTTGATGATTACTGCCACACTTGAAAAAAATAATTTTATAAAAATTTTCATATACTTTTTTACAATTGTATTTGCAACAGTAGTTGCAGATATTGAAATATTGTCATTATTCAAACAAATCAGTGCAATTAATATATTGATATTGAACATATTAAACCTTCTTGCTGCCGCAATTTTTTGGATAAAAAGAGGCAAGCCGCTATTTTGTATAGACAAAGGGCATTTCATAAGAAGATTTAAATTTGCTATACTATCTGATAAATATCTTTTTGTTTTAGGACTATCCTTTTTGTTTATGTGTTCAGTTTCTCTGTTTTTAATAGCAGTTTTGCCTATAGTAAATGCCGATGCCGAAGCCTATCACGTTTTAAGAAGTGTATGCTGGGTTAGCAATAAAACCTTAAACCATTTTCCTATCGCTGATATAAGAAACATTGTAATGCCTATAAATTCGGAAATTTTATATTTGTGGGTAATAGTATTTTTAAAAAAAGTTACCGGACTCGGAATTTTTTCATTTGCAGGATTTTTTACGGCAATATTTTCTTTATACGGAATAATGCAGGAGATAGGGATTAAAGAACGTCAAAAATTATGGGTAATTTTAATTTTATCTTCATTTCCCTCTGTAGTTGTCCAAATCTCCGGTACAGAGACAGACTTAATAATTTCAGGACTGGTTTTAGGGTGCATGTATTTATTTTTAAACTATGTGAAGCGTAATGAAAATAATTCGGTATTATATATGTCCGCTCTTTCTTATGCGCTTGCAATCGGAACTAAGTCTCCGTCATTATTTCTTATATTTCCTGTCGGATTATGGATGTTGTGGATAGGTTACAAATATTCAGGTAAAAAAATTATCCATGTAATATACAAATTTTTGGCATTCGGAACTGTAAATTTCTTAATTTTTTCTTCCTATAATTATGTTTTAAATTTTTTAGATTACGGAAGTATATTTGGCTCAAAGTCTTTTCTTGATGCCCATAAAAACCTGTATGGGCTAAAAGGGGCTGCTGCCGGTTTTATAAAACACATATTCTTATTTTTAGATTTTACCGGATTTAGGTGGAACTCAACGCTTGGCACGATTTTCGAAGGATTGAAAAATAACATATTAAATGGATTTAATCTACAATATATTCCTGATGGCTTTTATAATTACAAAAGGACTGATTTTAACGGACAACTGATAGAGCCGGTTATGGGAATGAGCCTTTTAGGATTTTTACTTTATCTGCCATGCTGGATTTATTCAATGGTTAAGGCAATATTCAGGCATGATAAGAAAACAATTTTTCTTGCCGGATTCGGGTACATACTGCTGGGAAGCATTGTCGTAATGTCTTTAAGTATCACTTACATGGCATACAGCATAAGATTTTTAACATGTTTTTGCGTAATTTCTGCACCGATATTAGTATACTCATATTTTTATAAAAAGAACGGATTAATTAAGTTCTTCATTACCGTTATTGCAATGTTCGGGATGCTCGTAATCTCTACACATCTTTGGGCAAGACCGTTTTTCAAAACAATACACTACCTTAAAAATAATTATTCCTTATCCGACATTAGAGAATTCGCCTTTTGTTCAAAACTAATAACCCCGATACCACAAGAGCATTTTGTTACTAACGCTGCTTGTAAGGTAAGAAATTACATAATGTCTAACGAAAAAAATCGCAAAATATTATACTTTTCAAATCAGGGAGAATGCTCTTTAGTCATTAAATCTCTGGAATTTTTCGGGTATAAAATTGATTACAACAACTTTGAGAATTTTGACAACATTAATTTTGATAACTACGACACAATTCTTATAGTAGACAACTCTCAGATAATAACATCAACCAAATTAAAAAACGTTTCTGGAATATATGAGCCGTCATCCGGAATTACCTGCGAACAAAAATATACTTATGAAGACAACATTGATACATACAAAAAGTACACAAATTTCGTATTTTGCAATACCAATGAATATACATTTGCACAAAAAGGGTACGAGTTAAAACAATCTTTACAGGTAGACAATAAAGACTTAAACACTGAGTTTCCTGTACGATACATGTTCTATCACAAAAAATAAAGAGGCAATTATTTTACAACCATATAATCGTATATAATTTCAGAAGCTTTAACAATAAAATCCTTTCCTTCAGGAGCATTATACGGTCTGTTAACCATAATAATAACAATATATTTTTTGCCGTTTGGAGTTGTTACAACTCCTGCATCGCCAAGCATTCTTCCTATATCACCGGTTTTATGAATAATAGAAGCACCTTCCCCTAAACCGGCAGGAATTAATCTGTTATTTTTAACATTACTCATATAATATAAAATTCTTTCTCTTGAACTGTCTGATAAGAATTTCGGGTTTTCAATATTATATAACAACCTTGCTAAATCTCTTGCGGTAGTATAATTTGTTCCGTTATAATCAGGCAGCCACGTGTGGACTTGAGTATGCTTAAGCCCCCAATCTCTTACTCCTTGATTTACATCAGTCATAGAACCAATTTTGGACATTATCATATTTGTTGCAGAATTATCGGAATCCGTAATCATAACCTGAGCAAGTTTATCCAGTGAATACATAGAATTTTCAGCTTTAAATTGCAGATTACCTGAACCTTCCGCTCTATAATAATCAGTAAGCACCATTCTATCGTACAATTTTACCTGCTTAGCTTCAATAGATTTAAATAATTGGATTAAAACAGGCAATTTGATTATACTTGCGGCTGAAAATAATTTATCTCCGTTAATATCAACATAATTCGCAGTATCGTAATCCCATACAAACACCGTTGGCTGTATTGAAGGAAACATAGGCAAGATATTACTTATGCTTATCTCCAAATCAGACATCTTATTTCCCAAAGGCAACTCCGCCATTAATGCCTTTTTACCCGTAGCAGCCCCGTTCAAAGATAGTTTACCCATATAAACGTTATTATTCAAATAATTCAAGGTAGGGAATACTATCTTATTATAGTCCGCTTTAATACCAGGGTAGGGTGATTTTGTAAAAATTGAATTGGCAATAGACTTGAATGCACAAGGCAAAATACCGAAAGCTAATATCCCAATAAAACTTAATCCCAAAATTCTTGCAAGCAAAACGTCTTTGTCGGCTTTTTTACTTCTTTTTTTTCTTTTTAAACTGTGCCTGTGAGGCATTTCAACCGTATTATCAGGATATCTCCCATAACGCGGCGCAGAATAGCTGTTTCTTTGTATATCTCCGTAATAATACCTGTCTTCGTATGCTCTTGCTGATTTCGGCATTAACACATATCTCCTTTAATCCCTGATAGTATAATTTTACAGTATCAAACATCATGTGGCAAGTATGTTATAGTTTTGTAAAATTTATATTTAAACTCTCACTAAAAAAGCACCTTATGCCTGTATGGCATAAGGTGCTTAACATAATTTCAAAATTTATTGTTGTTGGTGTACAATCATTCTCTTCAATTCTTCCGGTCTTGAAGTCTTTGACAATACATCTTCAAATGTAACTAACTTTTGCTTATACAAGTTAGCCAATGCCATTTCCAAAGTCTGCATACCCAAACCTTGGTTCATTTGTATTGTGGAATAAATTTGAGCAGCTTTAGATTCACGAATAAGGTTGGCAATAGCAGGAATAACTAACATTATTTCCTGAGCCATTACCCTGCCTTTTTTAGTGCCATCCGGTTGAAGTTTAGGTAATAATGTTTGTGCAAATACAGCCTTCAATGAATTTGCTAACTGTACACGAATTTGCTGCTGCTGACCTTCCGGAAATACGTCAATAATACGGTCAACCGTCTGAGATGCGGAAGAAGTATGCAACGTGCCGAATACCAAGTGTCCGGTTTCTGCAGCCGTCAGTGCCAATGCTATTGTTTCATGGTCTCTCATCTCACCTACCAATATAATATCCGGATCTTCACGAAGAGCTGACTTTAAGGCGTTTGCAAAAGATCTTGTATCCATACCTAATTCACGCTGATGAATGATACTGGATTTTGAAGAATGCACAAATTCTATAGGATCTTCAATAGTCAATATATGTTCAGCCCTTGTTGAATTTATGTAATCTATCATAGCAGCCAATGTTGTAGATTTACCGGAACCGGTAGGACCTGTAACCAACACAAGACCTCTCGGTAATTCTGCGGTTGTTCTGACAATCTCAGGTAATCCCAACTGTTCAAAAGACGGAACTGTTGAAGTAATTGTTCTAAAGGCAGCCGCATAATTTCCTTTATCTTTGTAAAAGTTTACCCTGAATCTGCTTAAACCCTCAATCCCGTATGAAAAATCTAATTCCCATTCTTGTTCTAATCTTCTGCGTTGTTCATTTGAAAGCATCGGGAAAAGCAAACTTTCTACCTGCTCAGGTGAAAACGGCGGATAATCCATCCTTTTTAATTTACCGTCAACACGAATACATGGCGGTAATGCACTTGAAATATGTAAATCACTGCCATTATTTTCCACAAGTTCTCTTAAAAGTTCTTCAATAGCAACCATTATACCCTCTCATTCTATTCTGCATAGTTCATCATTTTATCACTTTCATTCATGGCAAGTTCTATCAAATTGTATGCCATATAAGCTCCTAAAGCTACCGCTTTTGGATCTAATTCGGTTTTGTTGGCAGCTTCAATAATAGCAGTATTAATTTCAGGATTTTCATCCTTTATGTAATGTATCATATTCTTACGCCAAGCCGGCATATCCTTGAATATTTCCGCAAATGCAGCTTCTGCAATCTCTTCACTTACTATCGGAAGCATAGTATTTCCTCTTTTATAAAACTCTACCTCTCTATGATTATACGATAAATTATAATATTCAGCAACTATGATAACAAACTTATCATTTGTTTGAAGTATAATAATACCATGAGACTTGTCAATTTAGAGTTAAGCAACTATAGAAATTGTAAAGATTTATTTTTGGATTTTTCTAAAAATAAAATCCTCATAATTGGTAAAAACGCTCAAGGCAAAACAAATATTCTTGAGAGCGTGTATTTTTTGTCCGCCTTGAAAAGTCCCAGAACCTCAAATAATTTGGAACTTATAAATTTTGACAGTAACCAACTTGAAATTAAAGCAAACATTATTAAGGCTGATACGGAAATTGAACTGGGATATACTTATGACAATGAAAGACATAGGGAACTTAAAATCAACAGAGTAAAAACGACTCCGAAGAATTTTAAAAGCATCCTAAAAACAGTCTTATTTTCTACTGCAGACTTAATGCTTTTGAGAGGAGAACCTTCAAACAGAAGGGATTGGCTAGACAGGGCTATCTCTCAGATATACCCTGCTTATGATGAAAGGCTTTCAAAATACGACAAAATCCGTATTCAAAAAAATAATTGCCTTAAAGATTATTTAAAAACAGGCTCTTTAAATAATACCCTTCTTGAAGTGTATAATGAGCAGCTGGCCGTGTGCGGAAGTAATATCATATATTTACGAATAAAATTTCTAAAGGAAATAGAAAAAATCGCTCAAACCAAACATAAAATTATCAGTGAAACAGAAGAACTTAATATTAAATATAACTGTTCATTTTTAACAGAGAGTTATGAACCTGATGATATTATGAGCAATTACACAAAAGCTTTACAGGAACGAAAAGAAGAAGAAATGAGACGAGGACAGTCTTGTCTGGGACCGCACAGAGACGATATAATATTCTATATAAACGGAAATGAAGCCGCTAAATTTGCATCACAAGGTCAGCAAAGAACTGTAGTTCTGGCTCTTAAATTATCGGAACTCGATATAATAACCGCTAAAACAGGAGATGAACCTGTACTTTTATTAGATGACGTACTGGCAGAACTCGATGACATAAGACAAAATTATTTGTTAAAATCGATAAATGATAATACGCAAACAATCATTACATCCGTGGATACAGTCTTATTTGAGGATGAATTTTTAAAAGATGTAAAAATCTTTAATATTGAAAACGGAATATTAAAATAGAACTACCGTTTATAAATAACATCCTTATCAAATATTCTATTAGCAGGAACATAATTTTTAAGATATACTACAGCATCATCTACGCTGTTAGCAACATAATACAAATTAGCCGAGTCTTTACCGGCAAATTTTTTCAAAATAATTTCGTCCAAAAATTCTATTAACTTATCATAAAATCCGTTTATATTGAGAAAAACAATAGCCTTGTTATTATAACAAAGTTGTTTTTGTACAATAATCTCAGAGACTTCCTCCAGTGTACCAAAGCCTCCCGGTAAAGCAATAACCGCATCGGATAATTCATCCATTTTAGCTTTTCTCTCGCGCATACCTTCCGTTAAGAAAAATTCGTCGCATATTTTTGCAGACACACCGCAATCATTAAGTTTTTCGGGCATTACTCCGATAAGCTTTCCGCCTGACTGCTTAAATGTTCCGGCGCACGCCCACATAATACCCAGCCGGCTTCCGCCATACACCATATCAATATTGCAATCGGCAAGCATTTGCCCCAATTTTTTGGCTTCCTCATAATAAACTTCATCCAAATAATCACTTGAAGATGCAAATATACAAACTCTGTTAATCATTAAAATCTCCGCCAATCAAATAATAGTTAGAACACGTCAAGCCAAGTGAATTTATATTACACCCTTTCTGCTGCAATTCAATACTCATATCTTCGCCTAATGCCCTCACCTTATCCGAATAAATCTTTGCACCGAAAACATCTTTACCCCATCTGTTAGGCGGTAATGTCCCATTTACGTCAAATGTAACTATAAATATTGTATTCCCCTTATCATCATCCGGAATATCCTTTATACCCACAATCATATGATTATCCGTATAAAAATACTCTTCAATATAAAGTTCATCCTCTTTTTTTAACCTTGTACCGTTCATATATTTGACTTTATAAAACTTTGAAATTTTTTTATCACCCAGTCTGAAATACGGTTTAAATATTTGTATAAACAAATCCTCTCTCTCATCAGGAGTATTAGCTCTCTTAAAACTCGTCAAAATATCGGACTGCTCCTGTTTTAAAATCGCATCCTGAGCAAAGATAAGCTTGTTATAAGAATCTTTCCACCTTGTAATTAAATTGGCTTGAAAATTAGACTTAATTGATGTAGGCATTAAAAGCAATATCAAAGTAAGACATACCAAAAAAGTAATAGTGTATTCAGCTCTCCATTTAATCACTTTCATAATTAACCTGCCATATCAATTCGTCTTTTTTCTTCCATTAATTTATCGTAAATCCATTCAGGAACAAAGTTTTTCCCGAGGATTACCTGTCCGTTCATTATATTTGGTGCATGGAAATCGGAACCGCCTGTAACAATAAGTCCCAAATTTTCAGCCATTGAAGAAAAATATTCCACACAAGCCGGAGAATGTTTTCTATGATACGCTTCAATCCCTCTAAGACCGTGTGTCATAAGTTCTTTTATTAAAGTTTCCGCAATATCAATATCGTGAGGATGAGCTATTACAGGGATACCGCCCGCATCATAAATAATTTCGACAGCATCCTGAGGAGAAACGGTTTTTCTTGGCACATAAACAGGGGAATCCGCATGAATATATTTTGCATAAGCTTCAATTACACTTGCGGTACCGCCCGCATTGGTAATAGCTTTCGCTATATGAGGACGTCCGATGCTGCCGCCTTCCGCTACCTGTTTTTTTATATCCTCAAACTTTATCCTGATACCTTCTTTTTTGGCAAGCAAGTCTATTATTTCATTTACCTGAACAATTCTGGCAACTTGCTGTGCTTTTAACAGTGATTTAAAATCACTGTTGTCTGTATCCATCATATATCCGAGTATATGAACTTCATAATTATTATACAGAGTATTAATTTCTACACCCTGAATAACTTCAATGTTTTTATTATTGTTTTTTATGTAATCCTTCGCTACCTGATAAGATAAGACATTATCATGGTCTGTCAAAGCAATCACCTGCAACCCGACATCAATAGCGGTGTCAATAATTTTTTCCGGAGAATACACTCCGTCAGAAAAATAGGTATGGATGTGAAAATCTGACTTCATTGACTTCTAACCTCTTCAATTTCTTCTCTACTACAATTAATTCTTTTTATCGTAACAGCTTCGCCGGTCTCAGGAGTAATCTCAACCAAAACCGCATTAATTTGTACATAATTATTTGCTGCTACTTCATAGCGTTCGGGCAATCCTGTCAAAAATCTATTCAAAGAGGTTGTATAATCCATACCTATAACCCCATCAGCTGCCCCGCAAAAACCGGCATCCGTGATATAGCCCATTCTGCTATTTATAATACTTTCATCCGCCGTCTGAACATGAGTATGAGTTCCGAAAAACGCGGAACACCCAAGTTCTGAGCAATACTTTGCAAAACAAATTTTTTCTGCTGTTGCCTCTGCGTGAAAATCAATAACTATATTCGGTGTAATTTCTTTTATTTTGGAAATTTCATCTTTTATAATTTCCCAAGGCGACTCTACAATATTCAAGAATACTCTGCCCAGTACACTAATAACCGCAATTTTGCCGCCGTTAAACTCAAAAATCCTTGAGCCGCATCCTGCGACACATTTAGGATAATTTATAGGACGCAAAAGTTTATCCGCTTTTTCGATGTAGTTAAAAATTTCTTTCTTATCCCAAATATGGTTACCCGAAGTCATACAATGGACACCATATTCGCTTATTTCGTTATAATTTTTTTCTGTCAATCCAAAACCATGAGATGCATTTTCAACATTTGCAATAACAAAACGCTCACTCAAATCATATTCGAAATCCGGAACAAAGCTCTTAGGATTTTGCAAAAAATCTCTTACGGCAAACCTTCCCGGTCTGCCGACTATATCTCCGAAAAATATAATTTTTATTGTGTTCTTATCAGACATTAATTTTACTCTTTTTCAGTTGATAGGTTTAATGGTTGGATACCAACCATTAAACTGTTCAACTATTCAATTATTTTACTTTGCTATTTCAGTTGTTCTGAACTCTCTTACAACCGTAACTCTGATTTGTCCCGGATAATCAAGTTCATCTTCAATACGTTTTGCAACGTCTCTTGCAAGTCTTTGAGATGCTAAATCATCAAACATTTCAGCTTGAACAATAATTCTTACTTCGCGTCCTGCTTGAACTGCAAAAGACTGCTTAATACCTTCGTAACTATTTACAATTTCTTCAATTTTTTGAAGTCGCTTAATGTATATTTCCAAGGTATCACGTCTTGCTCCCGGTCGACCGGCAGAAATAGCATCTGCAACCTTTACCAGCACCGCTTCAATTGTATTTGCAACAATATCATCGTGGTGAGCTTCAATTGCGTGAATTACTTCAGGCTTTTCTCCATATCTTGAAGCAATTTCAACCCCTAATTGAATATGGGTACCTTCTTGAGTTTGGTCAACAGCTTTACCTATATCATGCAGCAACCCTGCGCGTTTTGCTACCGCAACATTTGCACCGAGTTCAGCCGCCAGCATGCCGGCAATATGACCGACCTCTAAAGAGTGTTTGAGCACATTTTGCCCGTAACTCGTTCTGTAATACAGACGTCCCAAGGTTTTAATTAATTCTTTATTTAATCCCATTACGCCCATATCTAATGCTGCATTTTCACCTTCAGTCCATATTTTCTTTTCAATTTCTTCATTGGCCTTTTCTACCATTTCTTCAATACGAACCGGATGGATACGCCCGTCTACAATAAGTTTTTCTAACGCAAGCTTTGCGACTTCACGTCTTACCGGATCAAAACTTGATAAAACAACCGCCTCAGGAGTATCATCAATAATTAAATCGACACCCGTCAAAGTTTCTAAGGCACGGATATTTCTGCCTTCGCGTCCGATTATTCTACCCTTCATTTCGTCATTTGGAAGTGCCACAACCGATACTGTTGTTTCTACAACCTGCTCAATCATACATCTTTGCATAGTCGTAGAAAGAATTTCTTTAGCTTTTTCCAAAGATACTTCTTTTATTTTAGCCTCGTTTTCACGAATAAGAGTCATTTGCTCTTGGGCCAAATCATGCTTCAATTGTTCAAGCAGCATTTTCTTGGCGTCTTCTGCCGACATTCCGGCAATCCTTTCCAATTCACAGGTTTGCTTTTGAACAATTTCTGCCAAATAATCTTCTTTTTCTAATAATTCATCAATCTTTTTTTGAACTTGCAAATCTTTTTCGGTATATTCTTGAATTTTATCTTCAAGCATATCCTCTCTCTTTGCCAGTTTTGCTTCTTGTCTTGATAGTTCTTGTCTGCGTTCTCTTTCTTCTTCGTTTAATTTTTCTCTGTCATCTTGCAATTCTTCAATTGCTTTAATTTTTGCTTCTTTAAATAAGATTTTCTCCTTCTCTTCCAAAGCTTTCTTATCTTTTTCGGTATTTACGAGAAGGGTTTTCATCTTGTTGTGCTGAACATATAGCACGGCGATTAAGGCTATTACCGCAATAATCGCAACAATAAGTGCAATATTAGTCATTGAGTATTTACCCTTATCCTTTTCTATTTTTTTATAATACACGCAATGCCCGATACATTTAACCTATCGAGCTTATGTTCAAATTCGTTATATTCAAACAATTATCATTGCATATATTTCCAAAAATATTATCTACTACATCTGACTATAGTGTATCATGATTTTATATTTTTGTATAGGGGTGATTTGTATTTTTACTTAATATATGGTAACCGATTAATTTGTTACATTTTAAATAGTTTTTAATCCGGTCTTTTTATAATACTACTTAATACTTCTATTAAACTTAGATATGATTTGACCTCATAATCTGTTGCGGAATAAGCAATTTTTAACAATTTTTGACGATTTTTGTCTTCAAAATTTTTAATATTTAAACCAAAATCCTTTAAGTTATAATTTAATACCTCAGCCATTTTGAAGAAATTCTCCAATGATGGCAAATTTTTCCCTGTCTCAATTTTACTTAAATGCTTTTCACTAATACCAATTTTTTCGGCAAGCTCACTTTGTTTTAATCCTGCCCTTTTTCGTAATGTTCGGATTGTCTTACCGATAAAATTTTTGTCATCATATACCATAGGTATCACACCTCGTTACTTGTTAATAAAGTAATATATATTGAACTACTTATAAACGGCGTATGTATTGATTAATATATTTTTCGCCATATATGATTACAAAATATTTTGTTTAATAGTAATATGCATGTTGGTTAATCTAAAAAATGCACTTGATAAATTTGTTTATTATTAATAAATATGATAATATATGATTATAGATAAGAGATTGGAGAAAGCTATGGATATTACAGAGGTAAGAAAAGAAAACGGGCTGGTAGATTTATTTTGCAATTTAGCAGAAATCCCGTCCCCGTCATTACATGAAGAAAATGTCGCAAAATATATTAAATCAATATGTGACGAAAATGATATACACTGCGAATTAGATGATTATGGCAACGTATACATAAACATTCCGGCGACAGCGGATGACAAAGAATCCATACTGCTATCTTCACACATGGATGTAATCGGAGATGATTCTCCGGTAAAAACATATCTTGATGAAGACGGATTAATCCACGCCCAAGGAAGAACTCTCGGAGCAGATGATAAAGCCGGAGTTGCAAATGCACTCTTCTTTGCCTTGTGGCTTAATAAATCAGATATCAAGCATGGCGGATTAGAGCTTGTGTTTACGAGAGATGAAGAATCCGGAATGTCGGGAATAAAACATTTAGACACAAAGAAATTAAAATCACGATATGCACTTGTCCTTGACAGCGACAGTCTCGGGCAATTTATGACATCCGGAGCCAGCTATACTCTTGTAACACTTGAGGTGAACTCCTTTAAAGGAGGACACTCCGGAATAGACATTGCGGATCCTACAAGAGAAAATGCCGCAAAACTTATTGCTGATTTAATTTCAGTATTTCCGCAAGGGGTATTCTATTCTGATGAAAATGATCACCACGTTGTTACATCATGCAATATCGGCGGAATTGAGGCCGGAGACATCAAGGTTACAAACATAATTAACCAGCACGCTAAAGCAACGTACTCAATCAGGAGTTCCAGCAGAGCAAAAGAAGAAGAGTTGAAAGAACTTATGGAATTTCATGTAAACGAGTTTAATCGCGAATATAAATGGATAGCCAGAGCTGAATTAACATTTGAAGAACACTTACCGCCGTTTGAAAAAGGCGACAACGAAGAAATTCCCAAAATATTTGAAGAGGCATCTAAACTTGCAGGAGTAGAATCTGAAGTCGGCTCGTTCCACGCAGGGGCAGAAACCCACATTTATGCAAACAGTTATAATTCCAAGAATGAGAAAATTCTGCCATTTTTGGTAGGATTAGCTGATGTCCGGAATATGCACTGCAAAGAAGAAAATGTTTGTTATAAATCTATGCTGAAAGGCCAAGAAGTTCTCAGAAATTTCTTTGAAATATTTAACAAATAGGAACATATTTACTTATATTAAAATAAAGAAGCCTAAACTCAATTGTTTAGGCTTTTTCTGATTCAATTTTTTCAATATATTCGATTATATCAAGAGCCAGCTGCCGACGAAGTTCATCAGGAGCTCTTTTTATATATTCCATGGCATGGGAGACCTTAACGTTTTTGTCGTACCAACGTCTTAAAATATAATCATATTGCTCATCAAGGGACATTTTAAAGTCTATATCCTTGAGCTTATCTAATACATACTCGGCACATATTGTCTGAAATTCCTCATCGGTTTTTTCCCACAATGCTATTGCTTTGCTCAAAACAGGATCAATATCGTACCAACGTTGCTGCTTAATTTTCATACTCTAATCTCCACTTACGAGGTAATTATAGCAAAAGTTTTACAATTAGTAAATAAGTGGAAAAAATTTTTACCTGAGATATAATATATGTATGAAGAAAAAATTACTCGCAATATTTGTATTATTAGTATTCATAATAACTAATGCAACCGTCATGGCAGATCCGGTATTACAGGGCGGAGTAGAAAAAAACGACCAAATACGGAAAGATATTGAAAGCGAACTATTCACAGGTAAAATCGAAAATCTTGAACGCTCAGATATTATACATATGACTGTATCACAAGTACTTGATACCAATATAAATATTGAAGGTGATGAATTTTTTGCAGAAGTTGTAAACGATGTAAAAGGAGATACAGGGGTAATTATTCCAAAAGGTTCTTACGCTCACGGTAAAATTGCCCAAACGACCGAAGCCAAAAGATTAGGGCGGCCGGCAACAATATCTCTGGATTTTGATTATATAATAACTCCTGACGGAAGAGAAATTCCGATTGAAGGGAAAATGTCTACCAAATTACATCCGGTAGCGAGTGCTGCAAAAATAGCAGCGCAAGATGTCGGCTATACGGTTGCAGGCGGAGCCGTCGGCGGGTTAATGGCTCTTAATTGGCTTGGCATCGAAGCCGCTATAGCTTCTCACGGATATACGCTTGCAGGCGGAGCCGCTATCGGAGGTGCTCTTGGGTTAGGGACTGCATTAATCAGGAAAGGTAATGATGTCCTTATCGCTCCGGGAGATGAAATTAAGGTTAAAATTAACACAAAGGTTGCGTTGCCGGTGTATAAAGAAAGTGCTCTTTTGCAACACGAAATGCTATATCCGGGATTAGACATAAAAATTACAAATGTAAAACATCAGGAAGATCCTTTTGGAGAGGCTAACACCATTACTTTAACGGTTATGATTTCAAACATGTCGGACAAAACAATATCCGGTCTTGATTCTGCATTAGTAAATGACTATAACGCAATTTTCAGACCTTCCATTTTTGGCGACACAAAGCTTATGTTCAAACAAATAGCTCCGGGAGAAAAATACATCGGGGACATATCTTATTCTGTTGATAATATGGGCAGAAAATTTTGGCTTACATTTTATGACAGAAGAAGCAAAAAAGCTATAACTAAAATATCTGTAGATAATGCTTACAAAAAAATTTCCGATAAAACAAAAAAAAGAAATGACCGAATTCGAACTAAAAATACCGCATTTAAGAAGGAACGCAGCCTGTTTGAGGAATTTAATTAGAAACACTTGCAAATAAAAAATATTTATGTTACACTGTTAGTAGTTAGTGTTAGGAAAAAGAAAGTAGGAACTATATGGCTTGCGGTAAGTTAGAAATCGACATTTTAAACTCTGTATGGAACATGACTTCAAATAGCGAAGTTAGCGATATTTCTATACAAGATGTAGTTGACGACTTATCATCTCAAGGTATTGAAAGAGCGTATACTACCATAAAGACTGTAATGGATCGTTTGACTGCAAAAAGCATCCTTGTAAGATATAAAGTTGGTAAAAAATTCTTCTATAGTGCAGCTATGAACAGAGAAGAAATGGCTAAGGAAAGTATTCAGGAAATTTCTTCACAATTCTTTGGCAGCAATTATGTTGATATGATTAGATTTATTGAAAATCAGTTTAATTTGGTAAAATAGAAATCTATGAGTTATTCAAAAGAAGCAAGGGTTCTGGTTGCTGAAATAATCAGAAAAGTTTTGGTTGGGGAGCTTAGTGTAAAGAATGCGCTGCCTATGTTTCCGTCGAATTCTCACGATAAAAGTATTGAAGCCGCATTTCACGCACTCGTGCATTACGAAGCAGACGAAGATTTGCGCTCAAGAGATATTATGTATCGTGAAGAACAAGATGATTACCTGACTCTTATTTTTCAAACGCTTGAATCCGGTGCAAGCTTGCCTGAAAATATCATAAGAAATTACGAGAAGTATTATAAATCAGCAGATATACCTATGCCGAATGATTTTAAGTCTAATCTGCTGCGTTTTTGGCGCTTTATAACATTTCAAAATCATTAAAGTTTAAATTAAATATTACAAAATATTACGAGAACATCCCGCACCGACGAAATTGTAACATTATGCAAATTAGCTAAAAAGCATGGCTGCAATTAAATTTTAGCAATTTATTGTCAAAAATTAATATTTTTATTTAAAGATTTTACCATAATATCCGTACATATTGTCATAATAAATTAGAGAGTGTAGGAATTAAGGGTATTATGATTAGAAATGTTAATTCAAAAGCACGTTCAGTTATCGCAACATGTTTGCTGGCATTATCATCGGTAAATTACAGCTCAACAGTACTTGCGGCATCAAGCATAGGTAAAAGATAAAAAAGAGGCGGAGTTTGATATAAAGACTCCGCCTTATTCTTGCCCTATATGTAAAGTTTTATTAAGTTTTATATTATATTTATATATTATGTACGCAATTTTTATGCCTAAAAATACTTTATATATATGTAAGGGATAAAGATACAACAAAGGGAAAAATTATTATGGCAGCATTAAACGCAAAACAAAATTACACGATGGCAACATTAGACGAGTTCTTTGGAGAAGTAACATCAGTTGTTTCCGTTGAGGAATTTTTTAAGACACTTGATACAGAAAGCCATAAACGTTCCGAAATGGTATACAAATCAGTTCACAAATACTTAGGGAACACAAAAAAAGAACCGGATAAATATTTAAAACTCAGAAACACAATGATTTAATCATAAAAGACGTAGGCGGAAGTAATTAATGGGGAAAAGAAAAAAGCGTACTAATCAAAGTACGCTTTTTTAAGTATATATTAATAAAATTATTATTCAACAATTTTATCAACAACACCGGCACCAACGGTATGACCGCCTTCACGGATTGCAAATCTCATACCTTCTTCGATAGCTACAGGAGCGATAAGTTCAACTTCCATAACTACGTTATCACCAGGCATTACCATTTGACCGTCGAATTTGATTGAACCGGT
>ONTD01000029.1 GCA_900320675.1 uncultured bacterium | reverse complement strand
TTCCGGTACTTGCGGAAGGCTGCTTTGCTGCTTGACTTACGAATATGAAAATTATATAGATGCTGCAAAAGGTATGCCGCCTATCGGAGCTTCTGTAATGACGTCAGAAGGATTAGGTAAGGTTTGCTATTTGAATTTTATGTTGGGAACGGTTTCTGTTAAGATGGAAGACGGAAAGACCAGAGAGGTTCCGAAGACAGATATTGAAATCGTTGATGCTGACGTAAATGTTGAAATAGACGTTCCTGTTATTAATAATGCATACGATGAAGAGGGTGCTACCGCTCAGGATATCAAGCAGCTTGAAGATGACAGAAACAGTTCTACCGGTAATGTATAATAGCCGTAACGTTTTTATTTATCTTCCGGTAAGTAGAAATTACTGGAATTAAGCAATTCACGAGTATGTTCATAGCAGCAGGCGTCTCTTGTTATTTGCATATATTGCCTTACTATGGTTAAAACCTCATCAGTACTTATTTTTATAATTCTTCTTTCGCCTTCAATAATTCGTGCCATTTTTTGTCCTTTCTTTGTAATTTTATTATCGGCACATATGACAAAAACTTTTGCAAAATCGTCTAAATGCTTTATATATCTTTATTATAAGGATACTTATAATTACAAAGAATTGACGGAATTGCGTAGTATATGATATACTCTTTTCGTAATACAAGTACACAAAGAGGAGTTTTTATTATGGCTTTATGGCAAATATTTTCTTTTATTGGCGTTGGCGCTATTATTCTGGAAATACTTATCCCATCAGGTTTTTTCCTAAATTTTGCACTGGCTGGCTTTATTACCGCTGTAATTTCTTTATTTGTAAATAGTATTCCTGCGTTGGTGGTTGATTTTGTAATTTTATCGTTTCTGTCATTAATTCTTATAAGACCGTTATTGTTAAAATCAAGAAGATCTGATAAAGATGCCGAGGCGCTTGATAATATGTATATAGGTAAAATTGTAAAAGTTGTTGAACCTGTAACAAAAAATTCAGGGACTGTTTCAATTTTCGATGAACGCTGGGATGCAAGATTGCTAAATGATGAAGAAGAAATTCCGGCTGGAAGTGAAGCGAAAGTTGTCAAAAGCGAAAGCTTAGTTTTATTTGTAGAAAGAGTATAAGAGTTTAGTATAAGAAAGAAGAGGTATTGTTATGTTTGTTATTTTAATGATACTTGTTATTGCTACAATTATTTACATTGCTAAGGGTATTGTAATTGTTCAGCAGCAACAAGAAGTAATTATTGAACGTATGGGACGTTATGAAAGAACTTTGTCTGCCGGTTTGAATTTTATACAACCGATTTTAGAAGCTCCGAGAGGAATTTTGACAAAGGAGCAGCATAAAGGAATTGACGGACAAAGCTATTCATATATTAAAAAGGCTGACAGAATTGATAAGCGTGAACAAATATATGATTTCCCTCGTCAGAACGTAATTACTGAAGATAACGTTTCTATTACGATTAACGCTTTGATTTATTTCCAAATTTTTGATTCAAAGCGTGCCGTTTATGAGATTGCTAATTTACCTGATGCTATTGAAAAATTAACTCAAACTACACTTAGAAACCTTGTTGGCCAAATGGATTTACAAAAAACTTTAACATCACGTAATACAATTAATAATGAATTAAGAGCTATACTTGATGAGGCAACAAACAAGTGGGGTGTAAAAGTTAATCGTGTTGAAATTCAGGATATATTCCCGCCTGCTGATATTCAGGCTTCAATGAATAAGCTTATGAAAGCAGACAGAGAAAAAACCGCTACGGTTACTGAAGCAGAAGGTTTGAAAGAAGCTGCTATAAGAAAAGCTGAAGGTGAAAAAGAAGCGGCTATTCGTTCTGCTGAAGGTGCTAAACAAGCAGAAATATTGAGAGCTGAGGGTGTTGCTAAGGCTCGTATTATTGAGGCTGAGGCTGAAAAAGAAGCTATTAAACGAATTATTGATGCCTTGGCTGATAAAGGACAACCTGACAAATATTTGATTGCTATGAAATATCTTGAGGCTTTGGCTGATATTTCTAAAGGTCAAAATAATAAAGTTGTCTATATGCCTTACGAGGCAACAGGAATTCTGTCTTCTGTTGACGGGATTAAAGAAATGTTTGATAAGAAGTAATTTATTAAATAATACTTTTAAGAGGTATAGCAAGAGCTATGCCTCTTTTTTATTCTTACTTAAAAAAAACAGGCTATTCCATATATATTGAATAACCTGTTTTTAATATTTTAACAAAACTTAATGATTATTTCTTCTTTTTGTTATTTTTAGTTGAAGCCGGTGTTGTCTTGATTGCAGAAACTGCAGATTTTAACTGATTAGTAATATCATCTCCGCCGTATAATACAACATCTTTAGCGATAACTAAATCATAATTGTTAACCCTTGCTTGTTCTGTAACCGCATTAATAATATTTTTTTGAATTTCCATCATTTTGGTGTTATATTCAGCACCGTATGCTTCACGTTTTGCGTTTAATTCTTTTGTATATTTTTCTTCCAAAGATTTCTTTTTGTCAGCATCTGTAGTTGATGCTACATCTTTTCTTGCCTTTTCGATGAAAGATAAAATTTCTGTAGTTTTTGCTTGATTTTCTTTTCTCAATTCATTAACTTGAGAAGAAGCTCCAACTACCTGTTGAACATCTACAACCGCTACTCTGCAGCCGCCAGGTATTTCAGACATAGCGAAGTTGTTTACACTTAACCCTATAACAAATGCTGCTGCCGCAACTGCTAAAAATTTAACTTGTTTATTCATATTTCCCTCCTTCTTGTATGTTATATTTTTATTCTACTACATATATATGAAATTTCAAATAAAATATCCTATAGAAATGTGAACTTTTTATAAGCAACTTTACACGTACAATAATATCCTATATAATAAATATTGCTGAAGATAAAAATTTGCTAGTTTGTGAATTTTTGTAAAAAAAGCGCAACAAAAATATAAGAACTGTTTTTATTTGTTTATTAAGTAACAAAATGGTATTAGCGAAAATATTATATGATTAATTACTAAATTGAAGGTGCGTAATGAAAAAGACAACAAAAAGTACAAAATTTATTAAAGCAGTTTTGGGATTAGGGACCCTCGTAGCAATTGCGTTGCCTGCGTCCATAGCTCCTGCTTATTCTTACGATCCGGGAATGCCGGTACCGGCAGGACTTAGATCTGAAGCTGAAATGCAAGGTGGTCTTAACTACAAACATCCTGAAGATGACTTGATGTACAGACACTATTTGCAAAATGTTAAGGATACTTACCAAGAGTATACCGATTATGGCCGTACAGGTAATCCTGCTAACAAAGGTAATGTTGTTGACGGCTATAACTCCAATTACATGCAGGGTGGTGTAAATCAATCAGATGCACAAAGTGTATTTGTAAATTCTATTGAAGTTTCGCCATCTCAAATTTTATCAAGACAAGATGTAAATGCTCTTGTTCAACCGCTTATCGGTAAAAATGTTTACATTTCTGATATTAGAGCGGTAATTGAACAGATTAATAAGATGTATGCCAACAAGGGCTTTGTTACGGCAAGAGCTTTCTTACCTGAACAATCCGTTGAAGATGGGCATATCAGAATTGAATTAGTTGAAAGTAAAGTCGGTAATGTTACTGTAGAACAAAACCGTTGGACATCCGACAATTTTATTAAGAAAAGAATTAACCCTAAAGAAGGCGAATTATTTGATATCGTTGAATTAGAAAAAGATATCATGGACTTCAATCGTTATAATGAAGGCGTTAACTTAACTGCAAACTTAAAAGCAGGTCAAAAAGAAGGAACAACGGATGTTGAATTGACAGCTCATGAAAACTTCCCGTTCCACTTGACAGCGATGATGGATAATGCAGGTCGTTACACTACCGGTCGTATTCGTGGCGGTGCAATGCTTTCTGCAGACAGCTTATTCCATCAAAGAGATAAATTGAGCTTAGGTTCTTATTTTTCAGGCGGTTCATTGAGCCCGTTTGTTGACTATAATATTCCTGTTAACAGCAAAGACGGTCGTGTAGGTTTCATGTTTAGTTCTACATTATCTAAGATTAAATGGGGACCTTATGAACCAATGAACTTGAAGAGCCGTGCGTTCACTTATTCATTGTACTATACTCAACCATTGATCAGAAAACCAGGATTTGAGTTAAAGAGTTACGCTTCATTGAATTATAAACGTGCAAGAACCACAATGGGATTCTTGAAACAATTTGGTTTGGATGACCAACTTGGTTTGGACGAAGTTACAAGTGTTGACTTAGCATTGAATATGAGAAAAGATACCAGATATGGTATTTGGTATTTGAACCAAGGTGTTGGATATGCAGCTCCGTTGTTTGATCACAATTCTAATTACTTCAAAATCTTCGGTGGCGTTGTTAGATTACACGATTTCTCACACGGTGTTATCGGTCAGTTGAGAGGTAATTACCAAGTTATCCCTAACAACAGATATATTCCTTATATTGACCAGTTCCAAGCCGGTGGTATGGCAACAGTCAGAGGTTATGCTGAAGGTTCAATGATTGGTAAAAACGGATTCTTCACAAGTGCTGAATTGATGTTCCCATTGTTACCAAGACAAATAACCAGCCCACGCAGCGGCGAAAAGATTCCGTTTGTCGGAAAATTCATAAAAGGTGCTGTATTTGCTGACTTCGGTGGTGTATTCCCTCAAGTTGATGAATATCAGTACGGCGTAGGTAATGGTTCAGGACACCAAGGTTCATACTTTATGGCTTCTGTAGGTATGGGCTTGAGAGTTCAGTTACCGTTTGATTTAACCGGTCGTTTATATTGGGGCTTCCCTCTAATCAACAGCTCATACTTTGATAGAGACAGAAAAGTCGGAAGATTCCACTTCGAGTTGACAATGGAACCTAACTTTGATGCATTGTTGAGAAGACGTCATGTTGAGACTAAGCCGCAACCTGCTCCTCAGGTTCAGCCTAAGCCGCAACCAGCTCCGGCTCAACCGGTTAATAACTATGATGATATCAGACACTATGATTACTTCAATGATGGTGCAGGCGGTTCATTGTAGAAAGAAAAAATTAAATAAATTTAAAGTCCCGAATAAATCGGGACTTTTTTTTCAATAAATCTATTGCATTTAATCTGTATTAGCGATACAATCTCATTTGCAAGAGGTTTTAAATATTATGACAAAAGGTATATTTATTTCAGCAACTAATACAGATGTAGGTAAAACCTTTGTTTCTGCGTTGATTGTAAAAAAATTGAAGGAGTACGGAATAAATTGCGGTTATTACAAACCGGTTTTAAGCGGTGCGGAAGAAGTTGACGGTGCATTAATCCCCGGAGACTGTGCTTATGTAAAAAAAATTTCCGGTATAGAAGGAGAACCGAAAGACTTTTTAACATATATGTTTCGTCCGGCATTATCACCGCATTTGGCGTCTCAAATTGAAAATACTCCTATAAATATTCATAATATTAAAGATGATTTTAAAATCAAAAAATCTAAATATGATTATTTATTGGTCGAAGGTGCAGGTGGAATCTGCTGCCCAATGAATTTAGCTTTGCCGGAGCCGTTTTTGCTTGAGCATATAATAAAAGCTTTGGGATTGAGTGTAGTGATTATTGCCCCATCATCTTTGGGTTCGATAAACTCAACGGTTTTAACTGTTGAATATGCTAAGAATCATGACATAAACGTTGTAGGGATTATACTCAACCATTATGACAGTTCTGATTTAATGCAATTAGATAACAAGCTTCAAATTGAGCGTCTCACCGGTATACCTGTAATAGCAACAATTTGTGATAATTGTAATAATATTGAAATTGATAAGAATAGTTTGTTGAGTATTTTTAAGGAGATATAATAAATGAAAAGCTGGAGTGAGCGGGATTTAGAGTATATTTGGCACCCATGTTCCCAGATGAAAGATTATGAAGATTTACCCCCAATAGTTGTAGACAGAGGTGAAGGAATATTTTTATACGATGTTGACGGGAATCGTTATATTGATGTTATAAGTTCTTGGTGGTGCAATCTTTTAGGACATTGTAACCCAAGAATTAATGAAGCTATCAAAAAACAGCTTGACGAATTAGAACATGTTATATTTGCAAATTTTTCAAATAAGCGGGCAATTGAGCTTTGTGAGAAGTTAGTGAAAGTTTTGCCAAAAGGTTTGTGTAAATTTAATTTTTCAGATAACGGCTCTTCGTCAATTGAATCTTCAATGAAGATGAGTTTTCAGTACCATCAGCAGGTCGGAAATACTCACAAAAAAAGATTTATGGCACTTTCCGATGCATATCATGGTGAAACGATTGCGGCGTTATCAATTGGAGATTGTGATTTATACACAAAAATTTATAAGCCGCTATTAATGGATGTTGTGCGAATTCAGGGACCGGATTGTTACAGATGCCCGTATGGTAAATGCAGGGACAATTGCAGTTGTGAGTGCTTTGAACAGGCTGAAAAGACTTTCGCACAATATGGTGATGAAACTTGTGCAGTGGTAGTTGAACCTTTATTACAGGGTTCTGCGGGTATGAAGATATATCCGCCTCTGTATTTAAAAAAGCTTCGCGAAATTTGTGATAAGTATAAGGTTCATATTCTTGCTGATGAGATAGCTACTGGTTACGGAAGAACAGGTAAATTTTTTGCATTTGATCATGCGGGGGTTGCTCCGGATATCATGTGCTTGTCCAAGGGGTTAACCGGCGGGTATATGCCAATGTCAATTGCAGTTACTACCCAAGAAATTTATGATGCCTTTTATGCTGATTATAGTACCGGAAAAGCGTTTATGCACTCTCATACTTATAGCGGAAATCCGCTTGCTTGTGCGGCGGCGAATGCGGTACTTGATATAATGGCTGACGGTTCTGTTTTGAAAAATGCTAACATAAACGCTATTTATTTTAATAATTTATTGAAGGAAAAATTTGCCGGTCATAAGTATGTGGGGGAAATCCGTTCTATCGGCTTAATTAATGCTATTGAACTAGTCAAAAATCCTGCCACAAAAGAGCCGTTTGATTCTAAATTCAGATATGGTTACCAAATTTATAAACAAGCTCTAAAGAAAGGTGTCATTTTGAGACCTTTAGGGGACGTGATATACTTCAATCCGCCATTAATAATCGACAGAGATACGATGAATTTCGTTGTTAATGTTGCGTATGAATGTATTAATTCTGTATTGGCAGGAGTTTAATATTAAAGATTATCTGTATTGCGAATGATTTTAAACGTAAAAAACACACTTATTAATTGTGTTACTCATCTATTTGTCGAATTTTCAAATCAGAAAATTCGGTCTGATTGTATCTTTATTAGGTTATATTTAACCTGTTAGTTTTCTGTAGTCAGCTCTTCCCAAATGCTTGGAACTACTATTAGAGCAGTGTATACAATGAAACCAAATAAGATTAAATTGATAGCTTCCATGATAAACCTCCTAAAGTTTTCATGTATATTATCAGACCATTACAATTATATTATAACATATTTGAATACAAATTGCATTATTCTAAAGAATTATTTCTTAATATTTGAAATATTCAAAAAAAGGATTAATTATGTTAGGTGTATAATTGAGGAATGAATACGTTAATGAAAAAGAAATTACGAGTATTGTTTTCAAATCTCTGCTGTTCATATTGCAGAAACGATTTTGATGAAGAGTCTATTGAAGTAAAGCGGCAAGAACACGGGCTAATGGTTGTTCATTTGACCTGTAAACATTGCGGGAAAAGCTTCGGAGCTGCATTTATAGGGCTTTCAAATTTGGATGTTAAAAGTGAGCCTCTTGAGGTGCAAGAAGGACCTGAACCAATCTCTTACGATGATGTGATTGATGCACACCGATTTATAAAAGATTTGGATGAACACTGGCAGGAATATCTTCCTAAAAAAGATATTCTATAAAGATTTTCTGCGTTTAAGTTCTGCCAATTCTTCTTGGTATGGGGACAAATTTCTTATTCTTTCTATTACTCCCGGAATTACTGAATTAACATAGTCTATATCTTTTTCTGTTGTAAATTTACTTAAAGAAAATCTGATACTTCCGTGGATTGCGGTGAACGGAACGTTCATTGCTCTTAATACGTGGCTGGGTTCAAGTGAGCCTGATGTGCAAGCAGAACCTGAACTTGCGCATATACCTAAATCGCTGAGGTGCAGAAGAATTAATTCGCCTTCTACATATTCAAACCCTATATTGGTGGTATTCGGAACTCTGTTTGCAATACCTGTATTCAATCTGGCATTGAACACATTCTTTAATATGCCGTCTTCCAATTTATCTCTCAATCGCTTAACTTCAGTCATTTCGTATTCAAGATTATCCATTGCAAGTTCTGCGGCTTTTCCTATACCTACAATATATGGGACATTTTCTGTTCCTGCACGTTTCCCTCTTTCTTGATGACCCCCGATAATTAACGGAGTTATAATTGTTTTTGAATTTACGTACAAAGCACCGACGCCTTTTGGAGCATGAAATTTATGCCCTGAAATTCCAAGCATATCAATGCCGTTTTCCTGAACGTCTATAGGTATTTTACCGGCTGCTTGAACCCCGTCTACAAAAAATTTAGTATTTGGATTTTTGCTTTTAATTATTTCGGAAATCTTTTTTACCGGATTTATTACACCTGTTTCATTGTTGGCAAACATAACCGAAACTAAAGCTGTATCATCATTAATAGCCTCTGATAGCTGTTCTAAATCAAGTTCTCCGTTTGAATTAACTTTGATGTAATCAACCTTATAACCTTGTTTTTCAAGCATTTTATAGACGTTAAGCACACAAGGGTGTTCAATCATTGTCGTAATGATGTGTCGTTTCCCTTTGTTCATTGCTAATGCCCCTCGTATAGCTGTGTTTGCACTCTCGGTGCCGCAAGAAGTGAAAAGTATTTCTTTTTCATTTGCTGCGTTCACAAAATCTCTGACTTTCACACGAGCTTCTTTTATAGCATCAGATGATTTTTTTGCAAAGTCGTACATACTTGAAGGGTTTGCATACTCATCTTTGAGGTATGGTACCATTTCCTCAAAAACTTTTTCATCAACTTTAGTAGTTGCGTTATTGTCTAAATATATAATTTTATCAGTCATTTTAGTTAACCTCTACAACTTCAATATTTTTGTCTATAGCGTCTTTTAGAATTGTCTCAACAAAAGATTTTAATGTTAAGTTAGAGTTTCTGCAGCCGGAGCAGCGCCCTCTAAGTCTTACCATGACATTGTTTCCGTCGATATCTACCAAAGTGATATCTCCACCGTCCTTTTGTAATTCCGGAGATATTTTATTTTCTATTATGCTGTTAATTTTTAATATTTTTTGTGCCGGTGATAGGGTTGTCTTACCCTCATCTTGAGCTTTTTTCTCTCTGTGGTAGTACGTATCTATTATATCTTGGATGGCACTCTTACATTTCCCGCAAGCTCCGCCGGCTTTAGTGTAGTTGGTTACTTCTTCAACCGTTTTTAGGCCGTTTTGCTTTATGGCTTCCCAAATAAGATTTTCCGTTACGCCAAAACATGTACAGACTATTTTTTCTTCGGTCTTAGCTTCGCCGTACACCTCATTGTGAGCCTGTGCCAAATCATCTTTATCTACATACCCTTTTAAGGCATCCTCTAAAGCTTCGTAGCCCATAACTGAGCAATGCATTTTCTCCGGCGGTAAGCCTCCTAACTCATCTGCGATATCTTTGTTGGTAATCTTTCTGACTTCTTCTACTGATTTACCAATAATCATTTCTGTTAAGATACTGGAACTTGCAACCGCTGAACCGCAGCCAAATGTCTGAAACTTGGCATCGGTTACAATCCCGTCTTTTATCTTTAAATATATTTTTAACTGGTCGCCGCATGTTAATGAACCTGCGTTTCCTATTGC
Organism: uncultured bacterium; assembly: GCA_900320675.1. Classification (GTDB taxonomy): domain Bacteria; phylum Cyanobacteriota; class Vampirovibrionia; order Gastranaerophilales; family Gastranaerophilaceae; genus UBA1221. Next base: position 336 of record ONTD01000029.1, on the reverse strand, counting down.
ATCTGCGTCATCTATTTTTCCCACGTTTCTGGGATTTCTGTAGTGATCCATTACTTTTTCGGAGTAGTCCCACATAGTTTTTCCCCTTATATTATCTAACCTTAATTATATTCTACCTCAAACAAATTAAAATCCTTTTTAAATTAATTATTTTATAATATTTCTCTGTTACCTGTTGACAAATTTTAAATTGCATTATAAAATAATTTTGTTAGGCTTGCCTAACAAACACGATCTAACATTTATTACAATACAATACACTATCATTAACCATAACTAATGATGTTACACAATAGGGCGTTTGCCCTATTTTTTTTCGTGGAATTATAATTATTC
>ONTD01000016.1 GCA_900320675.1 uncultured bacterium | reverse complement strand
CAAATGGAAAAAGAAACAAACGGACAGGTAAAAACTCAAGATGTTGCAAAAAAAATGAATATTGCACCGGACAAAATTGAAACTTTCTTATCTGCGTACACAAAAACCATATCTATTGAAAGCGGACTTGAAAGAGAAGACGGAAAAGATTTAAACGTAGCAGACATTCTTGAAGACGAAAAAGCATCAGTATTTAAAAATATTGAAGAAAGAAGCCTTCAAGACGACATCGAAATGGTAATTTCGACATTAAAGGAGAGAGAACAAGAAGTTGTTAGAATGAGATACGGACTCGGAGATACCACAAAAATGACACTGGAAGAAATCGGCAACATATATGGCGTAACAAAAGAGTGCATAAGACAAACAGAACTGAGAGCATTGAATAAAATGAGAACCTCAGCAATCGGACAGGAAATTTTAACCTGTTATATGAATTAAATAGTGTAGCAGTATTATTCCTCGTATTATTTATTAAAAAAGGTATGAAAGAGACAGATTTAAAATTTGTCTCTTATTTTTTACATCAAACGAATGTTTACAAAATTAAAATAATCATTAAATATAAAAGTATGAGAAAGATATTAACGTTAATTATCATACTTTTAACATGCAGCGTAAATATTTCAAACGCATCGGATGATTTGTGGGACAACTACGGAGATTCTAACTTCTACGGAAACAAAGGTGCAATTTCTGATAAAGATTTTGAAAAAGCACTTGCGACCAGAAAAGGTCAGAAAAAACCAAAGAAGGTAAAAGGGGAAACCTATCATCAAAGTAACGAAACAGAAGTTATCAATCAAAAAGCGGAAGAATTGCCTGTTGTCTGCATCAATACTTCAGTAAAAATATCCGATGATGCAGTATTACCTGTAGGGCATTATCAAGTTGTAAGTGAAAAACGCAACGGAAAAATATTTCTAAAACTTTATCAAGGTCATTATTTAATGGCAGAATTTGAAGCATACGAAACTCTTGATGACTTTGACCAGCCGGAAATAAATTTTGCCGACTTTATTACAGACGGAAACATATATAAGTTGATATTCGGCTCTATTGACTACAACGCTTACGTTAACCTTGAGCAGGCGGACGTTCAAAGTGAATAAGCGAGTATAGCCCAAAAGGGTTAGTTTAAATAACTACTTGTCTTACTCCACGTAATAATACAGCTATTATCACAAATAAATTTAATTACACAGAAAGCACTTAAACAACAAAAAATAACAATGCAAACATAAGGCAAATAGATAAACCGCTAAAGAGAAACCATCTGTGCATAATAGGATGCTGCAAACTCCAGATTTCTTTTATAGCAACCGTTGCATTTGATATTGTTCGCATTTTTATCTCCAATAAACTCTCTACATTATCTATTTTCGACAAAATTCATAAAAAGACATCACCCGATTAGTTGATTATTTATAATCTTTTGGGTAATATACAGTAGTATGAGAAACGTAGAACTATTAATGCCGGCAGGCAATCTGGAAAAACTTGAATATGCAATAAAATATGGGGCAGACGCCGTATATCTGGGTGTGGTTGATTTTAGCCTCAGAGCCATGAGGAAGGGCAGCTTGATTACAATGGAAAATTTAAATCAGGCGATTGAGACTGCTCACTTACTGGGTGCAAAAGCATACTTAACTTTAAATATTTTTGCATTTAATAATGATATTAGACTTTTGGAAGAAAATATTGAAAGGTTTGCGGAGTCTAAGCCTGACTCAATAATACTTAGCGACTTTGGGGTATTTAATCTTGTAAAAAAATACATGCCAAAAACTGATATCCATATTAGCACGCAAACAAACACTCTAAACTATGAGAGTGTAAAATTCTGGAAAGACCTCGGTGCATCCAGAGTTATATTAGCTAGAGAACTAGCAATAAAAGATATCGCAGAAATAAGAAAACAAGTACCGGATATTGAACTGGAGTGCTTTGTCCACGGCTCGCAGTGTGTATCTTTTTCTGGGAGATGTCTTTTAAGCGATTATTTTACTGACGGAGAAAGAAAAGCAAACCATGGAAATTGTTCTCAGCCATGCAGATGGAGCTATAAACTTGTAGAAGAAACTCGTCCGGGACAATATTATGAAATAAATCAAGATGAACGAGGTACCCATATTCTCAGCCCGAAAGATCTTTGTCTGGTGGAATATATACCGCAGCTCATAGAAGCCGGTGTTGATTCACTTAAGGTAGAAGGGAGAACCAAAAGTTTATATTACGTATCAGCGGTTGCAAAAACGTACAGAAATGCAATTGATGACTACATACACAACAACAATACAGATTTAAGTAAATATTTTATTGAATTACAAAAAGTCGGAAACAGAGGCTATACTACAGGCTTTGCACTCGGAGAAAATAAACCTGACAGCTACAGCTATGATATATCCAAAGGATTAGCCGGAGCGGATTTTCTGTGTGAATTTAAAGGTGAAGAAAATAACGGAAAATTTTTAGTAAAAATAAAAAATAAAATTCAGCAAAATGATGAAGTTGAAATTATTACGCCTAACGAACAATTTAGGGCAAATATTAACAAAATTATTGATGAGGATGGGGACGAGATACCGGTAGGCAACACTAATGCTGATGTCTGGGTTGAATTTTCACAATCTCCAAAAGACTATAAATACGCAATGGCAAGAACCGTAGGAGTAAAAACCCATGTTTCTTAAACCGGATTATAATTTAAAAAGCATATATGATATTAATCTTGATGAATTAAAACAAAAAGGAATAAAAGCTTTATTATTTGATTTAGACAGTACGCTTATGGCATCAAAAACTGCTTTTTATGAAGAAAAAACTTTAAATTGGCTTGAAAAGGTAAAACAAGACTTTTTTATTGCGGTGGTATCAAACAACCACAACCCTATTTATATGGAAAAAGTAAAACAAGTTACAGATTTTCCAATTGCATTCAATGCTGCAAAACCTGACACAAAAGTTGCCAGAGCTTTAATGAAACAATTTAATTTAACAGGTGCAACAACTGCATTTGTCGGCGACAGACCTCTTACAGACACATTATGCGGGCAACGCCTCGGCTGCACGACAATCTTGGTCGACTCTATATCCGCAGACAGAGAAAAGCCAATTGTCAGGTTTGTAAGAAAATTAGAGCGTCTCAGTATCAGACATTAAATCTATAATACGTCAAAACCGGTGTATTTTCTTAACACTTCCGGAACAATTATTGTACCGTCAGCTTGTTGGAAGTTTTCAACAATAGCGGCAAAAGTTCTGCCGACAGCAAGTCCTGAACCGTTTATAGTATGTACAAACTGAGCTTTACCGGTCTCCTTATCACGATATTTTATATTTGCACGTCTTGCCTGATAGTCT
>ONTD01000034.1 GCA_900320675.1 uncultured bacterium | reverse complement strand
TGGTTTTCTACCGCTTCTATCATAATGTCTTTTTGAAATTGAGGTTGAGAAACTTGCATTCTTCTTGCATGTCCTATCGCCGGATGCGGGGTGTCTCCGTCGCCTGCAATTTCGTTTGAAGTATCAACTACAACAACACGTTTGCCTAATTCGTCAGCTACAAGCCTTGAAATTTCTCTCAATTTTGTAGTTTTTCCGACTCCCGGCCGACCAAGAAACAGAATGCTCTTTCCCATCATACAAAAATCTTTTATGCAGGCTATTGTTCCGGTTACAACTCTGCCTATTCTGCAAGTCAAACCTACAATCTTACCCTGTCTGTTTCTGATAGCACTGATACGATGTAATGTTCCGGGAATTCCTGAACGATTGTCTGATGTAAAATTTTGAATTCTGTCTGTTATATATTTTATATCATCGTAATTTACAATATCGGTTCCAAGATACTCAATCTTTCCGCTTGAATGGCGGATTTCCGGAACTCTGCCTATATCAAGAACAATTTCAATAACATCTTCCATCTGTTCATAGTTAACATGTCGTTTTACCTTGTCGGGCACGACTTCCATTAATCGGTCCAGATCGTTCTGAAATTGTAAATTACTCATTTTCTTTGCCTTTCTCTATTTTGTAATTACTGATATATTTACAAAATAATAACCGGCTGTTCTACTCGGAGTTTTAATGTCTCCATATATATTATAACACTTTTTTAAGAATAATGTTCTCAATAACATACTACAAAAGTAGTAATGTTACAAAACTTAACAATCTATAGTATTATAAATTTATAATTTAGCTGATATTCAAATAAATTCTTCTTTGGCAAAATGTGTCGTAAAAATCTTTATTAGTTTATTTTCAAATAAAAATTATGCTGATTTGCTTAACATTTGTTATTAAATATATAGAGTTATAAAAATTTCATATATTTAAACTAGATTTTTTTTGAAAAAATGTTATATAATGAAAGGAAAGTATTTATAAAAAGAATAGAAGGGTTATAAAAATGGGCAAAGAAAAAGCTATAGTACTCTCAGTTTTGGCAATGTTTGCAACTTGCGGCGTCGCACAGGCAATCCCGTCAGCATTTGGATATGATTTGCAGGCGGATATGCACAGATCTGAAAATAACAGAGTGGAAGAACAGCAAAATCCTGAAGAATATGCTGATGGTTCCGGAGAACAGGAAGTTGTTAAATTTGTTCCGAAGACTGCCAAAGATTTTTATTCATTTGTGCCGATGAAAGATTTGTATGTAAGTACTATAGACAGTAATATTTATTATGAAAATCCTACAATAAGAAGTGCTATTGCACGATATAAACAGGGAAATTATACAGGTTCTTTACAAGAATTGTATGCTTATATTAAAAAACATCCGAATGATCCGTATGCATATTATTGTATGGGATTAGCATATACAAGATTAGGACAGGTTACTGCAGCTAAGAATTGCTATCAAAAAGTTATTAACTGTAATGCTCAAGGAAGATTATTTGAATTAGCCTTGAAAGGCAGAGATTGTCTGAGCGGCGGCACTTATTGCAAAGAGCCGGTAAACCCTCGTCCGGCAGTTAAGACAAACGATTTATTGAAGGATATGGATCCGTTGGATCAATTTATTGCAGCTCCTTATAGCGGACACGGTTTTACTCCGGAGCTTGAGAAAGAATATCAACAACAGCAGCTTGATACAATTCAAAAAGCTATTAACCGTAAAGATAGTTTGAATAATTCCGAGTTGGAAAGTATAAAAAAAAAGTAAATAAACAATCTGCTTTACCTTTCAAAAAGTGTGTATCAGCGGCAGCAAACATAACTTCTGAACCTACTGATGAAGAAGTTTTGAATGCTATTGATGTTTTGCGTCGTGCAGGTATAAAAATATACGCTGATACCGGAATAAAGAAGTTTGCACCTGTTGCGAGCGAAGAAACGGCAGGTGCCAAGACATCAAATGAGCAGCCGCAAATTCGTCCTGCAGTCAATACTTCTGATTATGTAAACTCGGATTATGAGGCTATTCGCATGCTTATGGGTAACCAAAATAATAATAACAGTGATCCTATGATGAACATGCTGCCATATATGCTGAATGACAATGAAAACGGGAAAAATATTGATCCGCAAGTCCTTCAATCTATTATGATGAATTCTATGATGAATAGCTTGAATAGTTTAAATTCAACGGATAATAACAAGTAGCCTATGGATTTGACGTATATAAAAGCCAGAGATGAATTACTAAATGATGATGGCGGAACTTGCCGTCAGTTTTTTAGTGCAAACGGGTACGTGTTAGAAACGGCATATTACGACTTATTGCATAAGCGTGCGGATGATGCGTATAAAACTTTTTTGAGTATCATAAACACGGATATTCGAGCTCATTGGGGGGCTTTTATATCTTCATTATGTATTGATAGGGTTAAGGGCTATCCGTCGTACTTGGAATTGAGGAATTTTTTTGAGATAGACTTACAACTTTTTGTTACGTATGGGCTAGGTAGTTATGTCGAAACAGTTTGTAGTTACGCAGATTGGCTGAGGACTATTAATCCCGAAGTATATAAATTTATAGGCAGGGTATTTTTGAAAAACGGGTATGACGATATAGGGCTGTCGTTTCTGGATGCGGGCAAAGATTATATGTATAACGATCCCGAATTACATTTTTTATTTGCAGAATATTATATGAAACAAAAAGATTTTAAGAATGCCGAAAATTCTGTAGATGCTTGTTTGAGTATTTTACCGGAATATTTTCCGGCGGCGAGGTTAAAGCAAATATTAAATACTGATTGTGAAATCTAAATTTTTATGTTAAAGTTTACGTAATTAAACCCCAAAAGGAGAGAAAAAGATGATTATTATCATGGAAACAGGCGCCAGAAGTGAACAAACTCAGCGTGTTATAAATTTTTTAGAGAATAACGGATTTAAAGTACGATATAATATAGGCGAAGTTCATACTGTTATTGATGCATTGGGAGATAAAACTACTATTACACCTGAAAGAATTTCCGCTTTTGAGGGTGTAAAGGAAGTTAAGCTTATCCGTGAACCATTCCGTTTGGCTTCCAGAGATAGAAAATCAGAAGATACCATAATAGAATTTAAAAACGGAGTAAAAATCGGCGGAAATAATAAACCGGTTGTAATTGCAGGACCGTGTTCAGTTGAAGATAATTATGATGCATTATTAGAAGTTGCAACTGCCGTAAAAGAATGCGGCGGACAGTTTTTAAGAGGCGGTGCATTTAAGCCGAGGACTTCTCCGTATGATTTTCAAGGTTATGAAGAAAAAGCTTTAAAATATTTGAAACAAGCCAGCGAAGAAACAGGTTTACTGACTGTTAGTGAAATTATGGATGCAACTGAACTTCCGCTTATGGAAGATTATATTGATGTCCTTCAAATCGGTGCAAGAAATATGCAAAATTTCAAATTATTAAAAGCTGTAGGTCAGTGTAATAAACCGGTAATATTAAAACGTGGACTTGCAAATACAATACGGGAATTTTTGCTTGCTGCGGAACATATTATGTATAACGGTAACAGTCAGGTTATTTTATGTGAAAGAGGGATAAGAAGTTTTGATAGTGATTTTACACGTAACGTGATGGATATTGCTTCTGTTCCTGTCATTAAGAAATATTCGCATTTGCCTATAATTGTTGATCCGAGCCACGGTACAGGTCAGAGATATTTAATTGAACCTATGGCGAAGGCGGGGTTAGTTGTCGGTGCTAACGGAGTTATGATAGAGGTTCATAATGATCCGGAAAATGCTTTATCAGACGGTAAACAAAGTCTGCCAATCCCTATGTTTAGAGATGTTATGGGTAGATTGAATCATTTTATAAACGGCATTGAAAATATCTAGTCTTCAATAAAAATATCATACGAATTATATATTGACGGAATTTAATTCCCGTGGTAAACTTTCTGTATGAGTTAAAATATCCTAGGAGTGATAACAGTATGAAAAAATTTTTTATAGGCTTAGCAGCAGTTGTAGCATTGACAGTAGGTCAATCTGTATTGGCAAAAAACGTACCGGTAACTGCAATTACACCATTTAGCAGTTCAAACCCTCCGGGCGAAATTGCGTTGAGAATTAACAGTAATATTCAGGTTACTGACGACGTAGTTTTATTTGAAGGTTACGTTGTAAAAGGTAAGATGGTTTTACAAAACGGTGCGTTAGCATTTGTACCTTACAGTTTTATTAATGTACACGATGAAGAAGGTCAGTTTGATCCTCAAACATACGGTGTTTTAGCAGGATACGTAAATAATAACGGTCAAGTTGTTCAACTTCCTCAAGGTGCTTCGATTAATATCAATAAAGGTCAGATGTTTATCTTGAATTTTAAAGATATTATTGCAAAAAATGAAGAGTTGCCTCAAAATGTTACGCAATCAGCTACAGAAATTTCTATAGATACTACATTACCTGAGACTATAGAATCTCAAAGACCGTTTGCAAGAAGATTGCCGGGCTTACCTATCACAGATGTAAGCACTATGGATTCTACTAACAGATACAATCCGGCTATGCCTCTTCCAAATATTTTGAGAAATCGTAACGGAGAATTCTTAAGATAATAATGAAAAAGAATTTTTTAAGATTATTAATAGTTGCAGGCATCATTGTTATGATGCCTGTTTCTGCTAATGCTGGAATTAAACGTGTGGAATCTGCGTCTGAATTTAATACAAAAGAACCGCCCCAAAATTTTCAAATAGTATTGTTGAAAAATGAAAAATTTTCGGAGCTTGAGTTGCCAAAAGGTACAATATTAAATGCTGCTATCGAGGAGATAATTCCGCCAAAAAGACTAAAACGTGATGCAAGATTTAAGTTTGTAGTAGACTCATATATTGATGCGGATGGTAACGTTGAATCTTTTCCGGATATTCAGAAAGGTATTTATTTAAAAACAGTGGATGCAAAGTCAACCGCAAAAAGTCTTGCTAAGGGTGCAACCAAGGTCGTGGCAAATTCTGTTGTTCCGGGGCTGGGACTGGGTGTGAATGCAATAGAGGGTGTTTTAACAGCAGAGAACGGACAAAGAATTAAATCTGCAGCTCATGAGGTTTATGAAGGTACGTTCTTCTCTTTTATAAATTTTGGTAATGATGTTGTGATATATCAAGGCGACCAAATCCTTATGAAATTTTCTGCGAAGAAGAAAAAAACAAAGAAAAAATAATGTTTTATTTGCGTTAGGATGGATAATTGCGTTTTTAGTTTTTCTGTTGTATAATTTTTTTGCAGAAAGGTTTCTGCGTGTATTGTAATGAATTAAAAGGAGAATCAGAATGAACGTAACTATTACTGATGATTGCATTGCTTGCGGTGCTTGTGAATCAATTTGTGATGCAGTATTTTCAATTGAAGATAAAGCTGTTGTAGATGCATCTGCAGTGGCAGCTAACGAAGATGGCGTTAAAGAAGCTGCTGAATCTTGCCCGGTTAGCGCAATCGTTGTTGAATAATTAATTATTATAAATAAAAATCCGCTTGTTAAATTTAACAGGCGGATTTTTATATTGTTATTTATTTTATTTAATCTATATTCCAACTATGAAGATATTCTTCCTGCTCCGGAGTCAATGTGTCAATTGAAATTCCCATTGATTGAAGTTTTAATTCTGCAATTTTTACATCGACTTCATGTGGAAGTGTATGTA
>ONTD01000077.1 GCA_900320675.1 uncultured bacterium | reverse complement strand
CAATTTTAAGTTAACGCAAAAGTCATATCAGCTTCTACGCAAACTTTTCCGTCAACTCTGCCAATGCCGTGAACTTTACAAATAGGTCCTTTTAATTTTGTAAGTTCAATTTCCATTTCGAATTTATCTCCCGGTCTTACAATATTTTTAAATCTTGCATTTTCAACTCCTGCGTAAAGTGCTAATTTACCTTGAAATTGCGGCAATTTTAGCAGGATTGGAGCAGAGCATTGAGCCATAGCTTCAAGTTGAAGAACTCCCGGCATTACAGGATTGTTCGGGAAATGTCCTTGGAAAAATTCTTCATTCATAGTCAGATTTTTGTAGCCCTTGCAATATTTTCCCGGAACACATTCTGTAATTCTGTCTACGAGAAGGAACGGGTATCTGTGAGGAAGCATATTCATAATTTCAAATATATCCATGCTGAATGCTTCTTGTGTCATTTCTTCTGTCATTTTTCTCTCCTTATTTACATTCTATAATTTTGTCTTTTAAAATTTTTGCAACCTTAACGTGTACGGCATGACCGGCTTCTTTTGCTAAGATCTGGCATTTAAGATTAAGCGGGTTGATTCCTGTAAGGTATAAATCTCCGATTAAATCAAGCATTTTATGTTTAACCGGTTCCATATCAGAGCGTAGTTCGGTTGTGTACCCTTCATCAGTTAAGCCGACTGTATTGTCGATATTCACCCCTCTTGCAAACCCAAGCATTTGGAATTTTCTTAAATCCTTGTAAAATCCGAAAGTCCTTGCTTCAATAATTTCTTCCTGATTTTTAGGATTGTAGTTTACAAAACAGTGTTTTAAATCTTTATGGTCGTAATTTACTGCATAAGATATGAATAATTCTTCTGCCGGCAGTAATATTAAACTGGTTTTACCATTCAGATAATAAACAGGTTCCGTAACAGTATATTGTTTAGGTTTGTATAAAAGCGGTTTATCAATGCCGGCTTCTTGAAACAGTTCAACCCACTGTTTTGCGCTTCCGTCCAGAGCCGGAACCTCGGATTCATCTAAGCAGATGTCTAAAGAATTGATTTGGCAAAAGGCTAATGCTGCTGTTAGATGTTCAGTTAGCATTGCCTGAGCTTTGTTATTGCCAAGAACTACACAGTGTTCGGTGGATAAAACATTATCAACGCCTGCATCAAATTCTTCGCCGTTTACAAAATACCTTATTCTGCCTTCTTGTGAAGGAAAGAATTTTACAGTACACGGTTTGTTTTTCATCAAGCCGTTACCGGTTATCTGAGTTTCACTCTTTAAGGTAATGCAGCTACCTGCTGATGATTGTTCCGGCAGAGAGGTTGAATTATCGTTTTGTTTCTTAAAAAACATCTGTATACCTCTCAAACTACTTAGATACGTTTTCTTCAAACTCTTTTAACAAAGGTTCATATTTTCTGAATTTTGCAAAAATTTCCTGAGCATCTTTCATAGTTTTAAGTTGTTTGATGAAGTCTTTTCTCGGAACAGCAGGAATACCAACTATAATTGATTTTTCAGGGAACGATTTAGTTACGCCTGCTTTTGCTGTAATAATTGTATCAGAACCTATTTCAATATGATCTGCAAGTCCTGCTTGTCCGGCAATAACAACTCTGTCTCCGATAACGCAGCTGCCGGCAATACCAACTTGAGAAACAATTAAGCAGCCTTTACCGATACGGCAATTGTGTCCAATCATAACAAGATCGTCAATCTTAGTGTTATCTCCGATAACGGTATTTTCAATGGTTCCTCTGTCAATAGTTGTATTAGCACCTATTTCAACATTATTACCGATAACTACGCTTCCGATTGAAGGTATTTTAAAGATTACGTGCTTGTTGGAATCTTCTCCGGAAATTGAACCCTCTTTTCTTGCGTGTTCAATGTTGTCAGGGTTTTCTGTAACAAAGCTGAACCCGTCAGCCCCCAGAGAAACTCCGTGGTGTAAAATTACTTCATCCCCAATTTGAACTCTGTCTCCGATGTTAACTCCGGGATGGAAGAAACAATTTTTACCTATTTTTGCATCGCCGCCTACATAGCAGTTTGCCATAATTTTTGTATTATCTCCGATAACAGCGTTATGGGCAACAACTGCGTTAGGTCCTATTTTAACGTTTTCACCGAGTTTTGCGGTAGGATCAACGACTGCAGTCGGGTGTACACCTGAATTAATTCTTGGAGGTACGTAAAACAAATTGATTAATTTCATCATTGCTAAGCGCGGTCTTTCAACTTCAATCGTGGTAAGCCCGTCGATTTGTACTCCCAATGGCACTAAAGCAGCTTTAGCTTTGGAATTTGCAAGATTTGCAATTTCTTCTTCTCCCAATGCCAATGCCAAAGTTTTTTCATCTGCCAATACCGGTGGTGCAATTCTTTCTATTTCGACATTTTGAACTTTTGTCAGCATGCCGCCGGTAATTTGTGCAATTTCTTCAAGTGTGAATGATTTCATTCTTATATCTCCTTATTGTTTAATTTAATTTGTTATTGACTTTATTTATAATATTTGTGGTTGATTTTCCTTCAACAAAGCTTATAAATTCAACTCTTGTATTATTTTTTCTCATTATATCCGCTTCCGGAAGAGTCTCCATTGTATAGTCAGCACCTTTAGTGTAAACATCAGGTTTAATTTCGTCTAACAAATTTCTCGGACTGTCTTCGTCAAATAATACAACATAATCTACGCATGACAAGGCACATAATATTTCAGCTCTGTCTGATTCGTTATTTATAGGACGACCTTCCCCTTTGATATTTCTTACCGATTTATCTGAGTTAAGCAGCACTACTAAAACGTCAGCGAAAGATTTTGTTTTCTGCAGATATCTGACATGCCCGACATGAAGTATATCAAAACACCCGTTAGTCGCAACAACTGTTTTTCCTTGGTTATGCAAGTTACTGATAAGTTCAACAACTTCTTCTCTTCTTACTAAATGTCCCATTTAATTTAACATATCCTTAATCTGCATTTATATTTTACCAAAAATACTAAATAATTGATATATCTTTTTAGTTTTGTAACATTTTATATACGAGAAAAGATTTATTTTTGTTATGTAAAACCTCCGTCATTGGGCGGAGGTTTTGAATACTTGTGTATTAAATAAATTAAAACAAATTCATATCTATAATTTTTTGGCAAATTCTTACAGTGTTTAGAGCAGCTCCAATTCTAAGGTTATCAGCAACACACCATAACGAAATTCCATTTTTGAATGCGAGATTTTTTCTTACTCTGCCCACAAAAACCGGATCAACCCCGTCTGCATCTCTTGTTGTCGGATATTCATAGTTATCGGTGTTGTCAATAACTTTTACTCCAAAAGTTTCAGATAAAATCTTACGAACTTCATCAGGGGAAATCTCGTTTTCAAACTCAATATCTACGGCTTCGGAATGTCCTCTGTATACCGGTACCCGAACCGCAGTACAAGATATAGGTAAGTCTTGCGGAAGGTGTAGAATTTTTTTTGTTTCGTTAACGACTTTCATTTCTTCTTTTGTGTAACCGTTATCCGTAAACACATCAATTTGAGGGATAACATTAAAGGATATCGGTTTTTTAAATGCTTTATTTTCAAAAGTTTCCCCTCTTTGGTGGGCTTTTGTATCTTCAGTAAGTTCATTGATTGCTGCAAGTCCTGCCCCTGATACAGCTTGATATGTTGAAACAATTAACCTTTTAATCTTAGCTTTCTCGTGCAGCGGTTTTAATACCAGCATTAATTGTGATGTAGAGCAATTTGGATTTGCAATTATACCTTTATGTTGTCTCAAGTCGTCATCGTTAACGCTTGCAATAACAAGCGGTACATCTTTATCCATACGAAATGCACTGGAATTATCAATTAATACCCCGCCTCTTTTTACAATTTCGGGTGCGAATTTTTGAGAAGTCGAACCACCGGCAGATGCGAGTACTATATTAATTCCATCAAAACTTTCCGGTGTAGCTTCTTCTACAGTGTATGTTTTCCCTTGAAATTCCAGTTTTTTACCTGCACTTTTAGCACTGGATAGGAATTTTATTTCATTAAATTCAACTTTTAATTCATCAAGTATTTGGGTAATTTCTCTCCCCACAACTCCTGTGGCTCCGAGTATTGCTATATTAGGTTTTCTTGTTATCATTTTTATTTCCTTTATTTTTTGTATTTATGCGTTCTGTGAGCGAAGCATTAATATACAAACTTAGTTTGCTTTGCTACCAGTTTGTCCTTGTCATAAGTTCTTTACCGTTGGCATCATACATTTTGTCTTTAAACCATATGCCCTTGAATTTGCCGTTTGGTGCGTACATATACTGAATGTTTCTTGTCTCGAAATAAATTACTCCCGCAAGCTTCCCGTTTGAGCGGTATTGTTTTGAGTGGTACGGGAAATTAGGGTAGTTTTCTGAAATGTCATCTACGTATGCTAAATTCCCTTTAGCGGAATAATAATATACGTGCCTTAAATCTTTTTTAGGCTGAATGGCATAAGAGTATAAAATTTCCTGTCCTCTGAATTTTGTGAAAAATCCGGACATATTTTCTTCTGCAGTTTCTTTTCTTCCGGCAGAAATTTGTCTGTAGTGAGCTCTATAGTTTTCATCTTTCAAGAATTCTTTATATGTTTTCCTGAAATCTTTTTTCTTTATTGATACGGCATATTTGCCGTCGAAAAGTTGATTTTTGTAATTTTCAATTTTTTCGTCTCTTTGTAATTGAAGCATGTTAACCCAGTCATACTGAACGGCTGCTTCAATTTTTTTAGGTTCCGGAGTATTCTCAGCTATTGCGGGAGAATAGTTTCCGCCTAAAGAAAATAAAATAATCGCAAGTATTAATAAATTCCTTTTCATAAATATCCCTCTTATTATAATAAATAGCATACCATAAAAAGTTTAGATGTGAAAAACAGTAAATATTAAAATTATTTAAAATATATATTTTTGTATGTAACGGTAAAATTTTAATCTGATTTTGCTTATTAGTTATGTATTTTTGGTGTTTGTGAAAATAAGTTTTTATGAAATATTATTAAGATTTTAATAAATTATATTGATATTTCATAAATCGAGTTTTAATATAAGTGAAGAGAGGATTTATAATATGAAAATAGTTGAAGTTATTAAAAAATGTGCCAAAAATCCCATACCAATCGGAATTTTATTTTGTGTTTTTAATTGGATATACTTTTTTTTAGCGTTTATGTTATGCGGTGTATCAATTTTAGATTTTGGACGAGGGATGAATGTGCAGTTTATGCTGATTGTAAATTTAAATCTTCTCATTCCCGTTTGTGCAACTATTTTATATATAAAAAATAAAACATATCGTAATTTCGAAAGAGTTTTTCGCCTTTTTTTCGGAATAGAGCTGCCGCTTGTTATTCTATGCGTTTTAAGAATTTTTTTATTGAGAGAAATAACTCCGTTTATGTTTGTAATTTTGTTGTCGATAATTGTTGCAGTATTAGTACAGGTAGCGGAATATTATAAGATCAAAAGACTGAAAAACCCAAAGGTTATAGCGCTCGGATATGAGACAACCGCAATTTTGGGTGTATATGGATTTATACTCTCATCATTTTTTGTATTACCGTTTTTATTGTCTATGTTAATATCATTTCTCTCTTTTGATTGGTTTAATGAATTAATATCAGCATTTTCATATGAATATTTGTATGAATTACCTGCAATAATTATGAGTACGCTTATTATCTGTCTTCTTTTGGGACTTTTCTTATTGGTTATTTTATCTCCGTTTATATCGGTAGTTTTATATATAAAAAATTTCATTAAGTACACTAAGAGATTAGCTGATAAACGTATTTTTGCCGTCTTTGCTGTTTTGTACGTGTTTGTTCTGGCATTGTTATCAATCCAGCCGTCCGAAGTGAAAATTTCTGATAATATTCAAAAATACAGGCAGATTTCCGGTTATGAAGAAAAAATTGAATTTGCTAAAAATACTTTTAAGAATAAGGAATTTATATACAAAAAAATATTGGGGGATAAGTATATTGCAAAATATAAATATTTTGCCGATAAGACTTATTCGGGGGTTGAAGACTTGCATGACAGAGATGGTGTCGGGCAAATATATCAAAGAGTGTTTAATGTAATGGCGTTCCCGTTTATGTACAACGGCGAATTTAATCCGTCTTCAGCGAATATTGATTATCAGGAAATTTTTGATGATAACATACAATCTGCCCAGAAACAGAAAATCAGAAAAGCTTTGTATTCAACTTTATTTAGGAGTGATATATCTGCTTTGGCTTTAGATAAAGATGCAAAATCAGTACTGCTGAAAAGCAGGAAAACAGAAGTTTTTACCAATCCGGATAGTCCTGTAGCCCGTGTTAATATTACGGAAGAATATTTTAATACGGACACTACGGACAAGGAAGTGTTTTATTATCTAACGTTACCGCAGGGTTCTGTTGTTGTAGATTTAAAATTAGGAAAAGAACTCGAATATCAAGGTGAAATATCAACAAAAGGTGCTGCCAGAAAAACATATGAGCAGCAAGTCGTTAATCGCCATGATCCTGCATTATTAGAGAAAAACGGATTAAGGCAATATACATTGAGAGTTTATCCGGTTCAATCGAAGGATTCTCAAAAAGTTAGCTATTCATATATAACAACTATAGGTAAAAACGGAGAAGTCGGACTTCCTGATATATATGAAAAGCGTAATGTATATGAAAACAGAAGGACAAAATATTCCTACCTTGTAAATAAAAAAACAATAAAAAATGTTCATTCAAATATTATAAATACAGATTTGAAAACTTTGCCGCTCCCTGTTTGTTCATATGTTCAGAATAACCTGTATTGTTATAAAGAAACAGAGGTAATGGCTCAACCGGAAAATAAAAAAATAGCAATGCTATTGGATACTTCGTACAGTAATAAAATATCGTGGGAAGATTTTTTGGAAAACGATAGCGAATACCAGAAGATTAAAGATAAAAATGTAATTGATATATATTTCTTTAATGATTTAGTTAGTAAAAAAATAGATTTAGATAACGTAACTCAGTACAATATAGGGAAAACAAAGAGACTGGATGCAATAAAAGCTGTCGGAAAAAATTACGATATAGTTATTATGCTGACGGATGGCGATGAATACGATGACTCTAAACGCTCCCTGTCTGATATTAATGTTCCGCTATATATTATTCATGCAGATGGTAAAATCCCTCCGTATTATAATGAGCTATCATTATCAATTTTAAAAACTAACGGGAAAATTGCGAATGATATAAAAGATGTTATAAACGATTATTATATAAAACAAAATCTTAGCGGAGTATATTCTGATGGTGATGTCATCCTGACAAAGGAGGCGAAAACTAATGCTAAGATAATAAATAATTCTGATTTTACCAAATTTATATATTCAAAACTGATAGATGACAATATTGCTAAAAAGGATGTATCAGATATTTCTGTTCTTGATGAAATTCACAGGATAGCAAAAACTCAAGGTATAGTTACTTCTTATTCTTCTTATATTGCACTTGTGAATATGTTCCAAAAAGAAACTCTAAAGGTAAATGAAGAATCTTCAGACAGATATGATGCTAATTTACAAAGCGGTATTGATAAAATCGTAAACGAAGGTGATGGATTTGTTGAGGATATTCAATCAGTTCCGGAACCGGAGCAGTGGGCAATGATTATATTGGGCACAGTATTGCTATTGTTTATATACATGAAAAGAAACGTTATATGCAAAAAAGATTAAGATTTATTTTACCGCTCTTGTATCTTATTGCGTTGTTTCCTCAGGTGCAAAGTCATTGGTATAAGAGTTATGTAGTATTTTTTATTTTTCTTATGCTATTAATAATTTATTCATTGAAAATATTATTCAATAGCAAGTATTTTAAATGCTGCAGTTTTGATATATTAATAATTTCAATTATTGCCTTAATGAAATTTATTAATGTTATATATATTCATTCTTACTTGTTAGGGCTAATAATTTTTATAGGTGGCTTATGCTCTGTTGTCGGAATGTTTGCTGAAGATATATCAAAAGTAAGGTTGTATTGGCTGAGTTTTTTAACAATTTTAGTGTTGCCTATTTCGGAATATGTCCGGATTTTTGTCGGTACTCCGTTGAGGTTTTTTAGTGCTTCGCTTGTTGAAAAATTTTTGTCAATATTCGGGTATGGGGAACTTGCGCAATCAACAATTATAAATTTCGGAAATTCCTTTACTAATGTGGATTATCCTTGCAGCGGAAACAATACAATATTAGTTATTTTGATTTTTACGGCAGTTTTGGGTTGTATTTTTCGTATAAAATTCTCTGCAAAATTAGTATTTGTAATGTTGTTATCTGTCGTGAGTTTTGTATTTTTGAACATTATAAGAATTTTGACTCTTATATTTTTGTTTAGTTTAAAGTTGTTTTCGCAAAGTTTTGTTTCCGGTATACATTTAGGTTTAGGGTTGTTTAATTTTTTTATTATTTTTGTTCTGATATATTATTTATTCAGTCGTTCAAATTATAAACAAGATACTAATAAAATTTGTAATACCCAAGGTTATTCGTATTGGTACTTTTTGGTGGTTGCATTATTATTGTTGTGTTTTAATTTTTTAAATATAAAAAATCCGAGTTCGCTGGAAAACAGCACCCTGAATGCTCATCAGGGAACAAGTTTTACGGAAGCGGAAATTAAATTTTTTAATCAACATAGTGCTAAAGTTGAAAAAGTAAAAATGGATAATAATGTTATGAAGTTAACCGTTAAAACATGTAGTTGGACTGCTCATCATAATCCTGAAAATTGTATAAAAGGCAGCGGGAGAAAAATCCTGATTAGTAAAGTCTTGCCCGTTGGAAAATATTTCATCCGTTTTGTAGAAACAGATAAAGGATTTGTATATTATTATTATACTGATAAGGTGAAGATTGTTGATGATTATTACAAAAGGGTTTATTATTCAATGTTTACAAAATCAAAATGCTGGACATTAGTTGAATATTCATCAAAATATCCATTGGACGAAAAATATATTCTTTCAGACCTATTAAAATAAGCTAATTTACAAGATTATATTGGGGGTAAATTCTTCTGTACCAAAACTTTTCGTTAAATGTAAATTTTTATAAATTGTAATTGTAACAATTATTTAATAATTTATATTTTGTAAGGTCAAAATTTCTTGACTATGAATTTTGTTGGAATTATGATTAAGTAACATGCGAAAATATTGTAGGAGTAGTGTGCCCGTTTTATGGAAACTCCGAAATATATAAAAAAGTTTATCACCCTGAAACGCAATGATATCAAAACTTTCCGTTGGTTTTAAGAGATAAAAGGTTAACAGCCTTAAGTTAGAATTTTAAAACATTTTGTAAGTACGTACACCATTTATTTAACGAGGTGATTTAATGTCTAAGACAACAATAGCAAAAAGAGTAACTCCAATGGGTATTCCTCATACTCGTTTGGATGATTTACCCGATCTTATTGAAGTGCAAAAAAAATCTTTTGAATGGTTTTTAAAAGAAGGTTTGAAAGAAGAATTACTTTCATTCTCTCCTATTAAGGATTACACAGGCAGATTAGAGTTACACTTCTTACCGAATTACACATTCGACAACGCTAAATATACCGTTGAAGAAGCAAGAATTCATGACGCAACTTATGCAAAGCAATTGCGTGTAATGATTAGATTAGTAAACCGTGATAGCGGTGAAATTAAGGAACAGGAAGTTTACATCGGAGATATCCCTACAATGACTGACAAAGGTACATTCATTGTAAACGGTGCGGAACGTGTTATCGTATCTCAAATCGTTCGTTCTCCTGGGGTATACTTCAAACGTGAAGTGTCTCCGGCCGGTAAACGTTTGTACAATGCTACAATGATTCCTAACCGCGGAGCATGGTTAAAAATTGAAACAGACTCTAACGATTTGATTTACGTTAAGATAGATAAAAACAGAAAAATCTTAGCTACAACTTTATTGAAAGCTATGGGTATTACAGTTTCCGAAATGGAATCTTTATTCACTCACTTCGATTTCTTGAAGAAAACATTGGATAAAGATACAACCGAAACTACCGATGATGCTTTAATAGAATTGTATAAGAAATTAAGACCGGGCGATCCGGCTTCTCCTCAAGGCGGAAGACAAATACTTGAATCACGTTTCTTTGATGAAAAGAAATATGATATCGGTCGTGTAGGTCGTTATAAATTAAATAAAAAGTTAAACTTGAACATTCCTAAGAATCAAAGAACTTTAACTGTTCAAGATATCGTAGCTTCAATTGAATACTTAATCAATTTGACATACGACGAAGGAACAGTTGATGATATTGACCACTTAGGTAACAGAAGAATTCGTTCAGTAGGTGAATTGTTACAAAACCAATTCAGAGTAGGTTTATCAAGAATCGAAAGAATCGTTAAGGAAAGAATGACTCTTCAAGATTCTGAAACTTTAACACCTTTGAACTTGTTGAACACTAAACCGTTAGTAGCTTCTTTAAAAGAATTCTTCGGTAGTTCACAGTTATCACAGTTTATGGACCAAATTAACCCTCTTGCAGAGTTGACTCACAAACGTCGTATTTCAGCATTAGGACCTGGCGGTTTGATGAGAGAACGTGCAGGATTTGCGGTTCGTGATATTCACCCTTCTCACTACGGACGTATTTGTCCTATTGAAACTCCGGAAGGTCCGAACGCAGGTTTGATAGGTTCATTGGCTACTCACGCAAAAGTTAATGACTATGGATTTATTGAAGCTCCGTTCTTTGTCGTAAAAGACAGAAAAGTTACGGATGAAGTAGTTTATATGACAGCAGACGAGGATGAAAATTTCCGTTGTGCTCCTGCTGATATTCAATTAAATCCTGATAATACTATTAAAGCGGATCAAGTTCCTATTCGTTACAGATCTGAATTTACAATGGGCGATGCTGATAAGGTTGACTTTGTCGGTGTATCTCCAATTCAAATCATTTCTGTTGCGACATCATTGATTCCGTTTATTGAACACGATGATGCTAACCGTGCATTGATGGGTTCAAACATGCAGCGTCAATCAGTACCTCTGTTGATTACAGACAGACCTGTTGTAGGTACCGGTATGGAAGCTCGTGTCGCAAAAGATTCAGGCATGGTTGTTGTAGCAGATGTAGACGGTGTAGTTGAAAGAGTTGTCGGAGAAGAAATTGTTATCCGTGATGCTCAGAAAAAACCGCACATCTATCCGTTAGTAAAATATTTAAGAAGTAACCAAGATACTTGTATTACCCAAAAACCTATAGTAAGACAGGGCGATAAAGTTAAAGCCGGTGATGTTATTGCCGACGGTGCTTCTACAAATAGCGGAGAACTTTCATTAGGTAAAAACGTTCTTGTTGCTTATATGCCTTGGGAAGGGTATAACTTCGAGGATGCTATATTGCTTTCTGAAAGATGTGTTCAGGATGATGTATTTACATCAGTTCACATTGAAAAATTAGAAATAGATGCACGTCAGACAAAACTCGGACCTGAAGAAATTACCCGTGAAATTCCGAATGTATCGGAAGATGCGTTAAGACATTTGGATGAACGCGGTAT
>ONTD01000002.1 GCA_900320675.1 uncultured bacterium | reverse complement strand
GCAGCATTTGCAATCAAACCGCCGCCTGTAGCTCCTAACAACGTAGAACCAACAACTACTGCTGCACGTTTTGTTTCTGTTAAATCTTTTTGATAATCAAAACCGAGATGTTTGTATAAATTTTTTGCCTGACGGGCATTTTTATGGGTAACTTTACCGCCTGTTTTACCCTTTGCATCTAAAGTAATATGTTCAGTCTCAGCGCGGCGTTCTTCCATTTCCAATTCATTATCGGTACCAAGCCTTTGAGATGCAATTAATTTTAACTGTTCACTGTCAAGAACTTTTTTGCCATTTGCATCAGTTTTCCACGCTTCGGCAAATTCCGGTTGATTTAACAACTCCATATCATCCTTTGTTAAAAGAACAGGGCGTTTACCGGCTTTTTCAAGTTCTTTCTTTTGAGCTTTAAAATCTTCTTTTTGGTCAGGAGTAAAGTATACAGAAGCAAGTACTCTGTCTGCGGCACGCTGGACAGCTATTTGACCTTTTGCATGCTTTTTAGCCATTTTCATAGTGTATTCATTTATTTCCCCATCATTATGAATTTCATCAAAGAATTTTTGCTGAAGGTCTTTTCTTTCAGCCCTGTATTCTTTTTTAGATTTCATAACACCTGTGCCGGCCTCCAAACCGGTTCCTGCAAAAACAGAATTGCCAGGTTTTTCTTGCACCGCCGAGGCAGCGCCTCCGGCATTTTCTTTAACGTTTGCTAAAAACAAAGAAATTTCTTCTTGACTATTTAGTTTACCTAAAGTGTCTTTTTGCTCCGGGGTCAAACTACCCAAGTCAACACCCAGCTGCGTTGCAATCTGCTGATGTACAGTTCCTAAATCAACCATTGTATGTCCTTTCTCATGTTAAAAAACATGCGTTCTATTAATACCTTTTACATTCTTACGTGTTATATCGGATATTTAAGAAAAAACTTTAACGCATAAAAACAGCGCCAATCCGTTATCCCTTGATACATAAGAGTTTTACGGGATAAAATTTACATTTACAAAAATTAACATTCAAATATACGGAACTTTTCGCCCATATATCAAGACAAATTTCCTCTCCCAACAAAGGCACTTAAGATACATCCTTAATCAGGATGAGTCCTAAAACAACACTGGCACACTACCTGCCGTTAAATAATTTCATCAGCCAAGATTGATTTGACTGATACGCTTCCTTTTCCAGAATGTTATTTCTGTATGCACCAAAAGGATTAAGCGCATTGATGGTGTTCACTGACGGATAATTTTTCAGAGCTTGATAGTACTCTTCCGCTTTGTTCTCTTCGTCTTTAGTTAAAGGTCCCTTTTCTTTTATAACTTCTTCATAATGAGACATATCGCTGACAATTGGGATATCATTATAACTTGCGGATTTGTTATTAAGTTTTATATGAATAGCCTCAATATATTTTTTAAAATTGTATTTCGCTCCCCCAATCTCAAACGTAACATTATCATATTTACCGGTAGTATCATTTTTTATAATATTATATATTTCTTCAAACTCCTTCACTGCCTGATCAGATTTCATAGCCTCTTTTGCAATTTGAGAAATAGATGCATAATTAAGCTTTTTTATTCCGTCTTTTGAGCGTGCAATTAATTCAAATTGACGAGCATGTACCAATTCATGCCTCAATAAAGATTTAATACCCGCCCCGAGCATCGGATCATTTATCAAATTACTGTTTACTTTTATTTCGCCGTTTAAACTGTTACAATAAGCCCCTTTGTATTGCGAGCGAAAAGTTTTTTCAGATAATTTTGCAGAACTTTCCGTATTTAATTTGTTAAAGATAGCGTTAAGTTTTTTCATATTCTTTTTAGTTTGAGAACCGAAATAGGTTTGCAGCAAAAAGGCAACCGCAACGCCTGCAACACATAATACTGATAAATTCCTGTTAAAATGTTTAAACAACTTCTTCAAGTCAAATATTTTTCCGTCATTTTTAAGCCTTTGTCCTTTAGTTATAACAAGAGACATATACGTTAGCGGCAAAGTTGCTCCCGCCATCATTGCCGTAGTTGACCAAAGATACCTTGATAAAAAGCTGCCGTTTTCTTCTTTTTTACTCTCATAATTTACGCCCGCCAAAAATTTATCGGCACCATTCGGCATGGGATTACCCGAAGAAAAATTTACCGCTCTATGATTTAAATTATTACTATATCCTACAATTTTGCTTATCATATAAACACTACCTGCCTATATAAAACCCGAACAAAAAATTTTTTGCGCATAAAAAAACAGGACATAAGATTTATGTCCTGTTCTTTTAACTTTTACGCTTAAGCAGAAATCTCTTTATTCTCGTCCTTTGTCGGAAGCTTAATCAACTCCCCTGAATTACGATTTTTAACCATTTCTGCCGTAATTACCAATTTATCCGAGTGCTCTTTCGACGGAACATCATACATTATATCAAGCATAAGTTCTTCTACAATTGACCTTAATGCTCTTGCTCCGGTTTTACGTTTGATAGCCTCTTTTGCAATCAAATCAACCGCATCGGGTTCAAATTCTAAATCTACACCGTCCATCTCCAACAAGCATTTGTACTGTTTCAGCACCGCATTCTTTGGTTCGGTTAAAATCATTTTTAGTGTCTTTTCATTCAACTGATCTAACACGGCGTACGTAGGTACACGTCCGATAAACTCAGGAATTAACCCAAATTTGAGCAAGTCCTCAGGCTGCAATTTCTTTAATAATTTTGCAGCATTTGCCTCTTTTTCAGCTTGAGACATAGCACCCTTTGCACCAAAGCCGACAGTCTGACCGACATCAGCTCTGCGCTCAATAATCTTGTCTAATCCGACGAATGCACCACCGACTATAAACAAAATATTGCTTGTGTCAATGTCGATAAACTCTTGATGAGGATGTTTTCTGCCACCCTGTGGCGGAACATGTGCAACAGTTCCTTCAATAAGCTTTAACAGCGCCTGTTGAACACCTTCACCCGAAACATCTCTGGTTATTGAAGTATTTTCGGACTTTCTTGAGATTTTATCAATTTCATCTATATATATAATACCTCTTTCTGCCTTTGCAGAATCAAAATCAGCATTTTGATATAAACGAAGTAAGATATTTTCAACGTCATCACCTACGTATCCTGCCTCAGTTAAGGTTGTAGCATCAGCAACCGCAAACGGTACATCTAACATTTTTGCCAGTGTTTGAGCCAGCAATGTCTTACCTGAACCGGTAGGTCCTACGAGTAATATATTTGATTTTTGTATCTCAACATTATTTTTTAAATCCGTGTTCTTATTGTGTTTTAAACGTTTGTAATGATTATAAACAGCGACCGACAATACTTTCTTTGCGTCATCCTGACCTATAATATATTCATCAAGATATGCCTTAATTTCATGAGGTTTTGGAATAGGTTTTTCTTCAGAATTTTTAACCTTTTCATCGCCATCTTTGTCTTTACTGTCTAAAAATTCTTCATCAAGAATTTCATTACACAATTCTACACACTCATCGCAGATATAGACCTCAGGACCTGCAATTAATTTTTTTACCTGATCCTGCGACTTACCGCAAAAAGAACATTTTAATCTGCTATCGTCGTGTTTTGGCATTTATAAATTTCTCCTATACGAAATCCTACTTAATTCCATCTCTTGAAATAACTTTATCAATCATCCCGTATTCAAGAGCTTCTGCAGGAGTCATGATATAGTCTCTGTCTGTATCTTTTTCGATTTTCTTGATAGACTGTCCTGTATTTGAAGCAAGGATTTCATTTAATGATTTCTTTATTCTCAAAATTTCTTGTGCTTGAATTTCAATATCAGTAGCCTGACCTTGCGCACCTCCTAAAGGTTGGTGAATTAAAACCCTTGAGTGAGGAAGTGCCAATCTCTTACCTTTAGCACCTGAAGAAAGCAAAAATGCACCCATAGACGCAGCTTGTCCCAAACAAATTGTTGAAACATCCGCTCTAATGTGCTGCATTGTATCGTATATAGCGAACCCCGCAGTAACGCTTCCGCCCGGGCTATTGATATACAACATAATATCTTTTTCCGGATTTTCGCTATCCAACAACAACAATTGCGCAACTATCAAATTAGCTACCATGTCATCTATCGGAGTACCAAGGAAGATGATTCTTTCTCTTAACAGTCTTGAAAAGATGTCAAAAGAACGTTCACCTCTGCTTGATTGTTCTATTACTACAGGTACAAAACTCATTTTTATTTCCCTTTCTTATTATATTATACGAATATTCTTAATTTTCTTCAACTTTCTTTGAAGCTTTTTTAGCTGAAGATTTCTTTTTTTCAACAATATTTACTGTATTGTTTTTCAACAAGAAATCTCTTACTTTATCATTCATAGCTTGCTGAGATAATGAAGACAGAATTTCAGGATTTTTGCTAATTTGCTTGTATAAATCCTGTTGAGAAATTCTGTATGCAGCACTCAATTCTGCAAATTTCTTATCCAAATCAGCTCTTTCAAGGTCAATATTTTCAACCTTAGCAATCTTATCAATTACCAAAGAGTTTTTAATTCTGATTTTAGCGTCAGAATTCAAATTATCCAACAACTCTTTTTCACCCTGTGCCTTTGTCAGCATTTCCCAGCTAATCCCTTGAGCTGCAAGTCTGTTTCTGTATTCAGCCAATAAGGATTGAGCTTCTCTGTCAATCATAGCTTGAGGGATATCTACTGTTGCATTCGCAATAGCAGCTTTAAATACTTCGTTTTCAGAATTATTTTTGTTAGCATTTTCTCTTGCTTCATCAAGATACTTCTGAATATCAGCCTTCAAGTCATCCAATGTTTTAAAAGGACCTACTTTTGCTACAAATTCATCTGTTAATTCAGGTAATATTCTTTCGCTGATTTCATTAATTTTTATTTTGAAAGTAGCCTTTTGACCTTTTAATTTTTCGTCATGGTAATCTTCAGGGAATGTTACTTCAATATCAAATTCGTCATTAAGATTTTTACCTACTAACTGTTCGGCAAATCCCGGAATAAAGTTTGAATGAGCCAAATCTAACGGATAATTTTTGCCTTCTCCGCCCTTAATTTTTTCTCCGCCGACATAACCGTCGAAATCAATTTTTACGATATCAGACTCTGTAGTAGCTCTGTCTGTAATAATCTTTGTTTCAGCGTGCTGATTTCTCAAGTTTTCCAACGCTTTATCCATAGCATCTTCTGCAATAGGGGTATCTTCTACCTCAACAGTCAAACCTTTATATTCACCTAAAGTAACTTCCGGTCTTGTTTCAACCTTTGCGGTTACCTTTAAATCTTCACCAACATTATAGTTGTATGACGTAATATATGGCTGAGTAATAACATCTAATTTATTTTCATCAATTGCTTGACTTAAAACCCTCGGCATCATACCTTCTAATGCTTCTTGTTTAATTCTGTCAACTCCTACATGTCTTTCAACAAGTTCTCTTGGGGCCTTTCCTTTTCTAAATCCGTCAATATTAACATACTGTGAAATTCTTTTTACAGCATCATTATATGCATCTGCTGCTTCTTTTGCCGGAACTGTGATGTCTAATTTTACAACATTTTCTTTTTCATTTTCTAACGTTACTTGCATAAATAATTTCCCTTTATATTTTAATTAACAATATCTTATAGAATTATACCTCAAAAATTAATTCTTGCAAGTACGCTAAACAGATGAAATTATTAATTTACAAGCCTTTTGTAAATACAAAACATATCTTTTTTAAAGCTTACAAAAAATTTAATAATTTGCTTATATGCAGATTTTATGATAATATACGACTTATGGTCAGATTAATTAACAATAAAAATGTAATATATTTGAAAAAAGCAATAAATGGGTATATGCAATTTCAAAAGCATTATACCCATATTGTTGAAATTAACAACAAAAATTTAAAACCTTGTATATATGCTATGTGGCACGCTGATCAGTTTTGCGTGTACGGGATTCAAGATAAAGCACACCTTAGCATACTAATAAGCACTTCATTTGACGGTGATATGGTTGCATACGCCTGTGAAGGTCTCGGCTTTAAAACAGTAAGAGGTTCCAGCGGAAAAAGAGGTGCTATAGAGAGCACTCTAAAAATGGTAGAAAATCTTGAAAATAACGAATGCGTTGCTATTATGGTGGACGGGCCGAACGGACCGCTGCATAGCGTAAAAAACGGTGTCGTAAGATTAGCTAAAATGTCCGGGGCGCCTATAGTTCCTGTAGGTTGGTATTGCAATCAGTGGAATTTTGTAAATTTACCATCATGGGACAAAATGACCGCTCCGTTTGGAGAAGCTAAAATCATAAATTTGTACGGAGAACCTATATACGTACCTAAAGATATTCCTCAAGAGAAAGAGGCTGAAATTAGGCAGCAAATAAAGAACTCACTTGATGATATTCACAGAAGGTTACCGGAAGAGTACAAAAAAGCTAAGAAAAACAAGTTATGGGACAATTTGAAACAAAAAAAATAAAAATTTCAGCTTTGCAAATGTCTTCTATAACGGGAGAACCTGATAAAAACCGAGTTAAAGCGGAGCATTTAATATTATCTGAGCTTGAGGATGACACTGATTTTCTTGTCCTGCCGGAAGTTTGGACAGTCGGGTGGTCGTGTGAAGATTTCCCATCTTCTGCCGAAAATATTTCTGACAGCAAAACTGTTAAATTACTCTCAGACATTGCCAGAAAGAAAAATGTTAATATTTTTGGCGGCAGTTTTATAGAAAAACGAGAGAATGGGAAATTATACAATACCTGCCCTATTATAGACAAATCCGGCAAATTAAAAGCCACATATTCAAAAATGCATTTGTATTCATACTGTGGCTGCAAGGAAGGCTCTTACATTACTGAAGGTGAAAATCCGGTAATGGTTGAACTTGACGGAATAAAAACAGGCGTAACAATTTGTTATGACATAAGATTTCCTGAAATATACAGGGCGTATAGAGCTTCCGGAGTTGATTTACTGATTAATATGGCGGCTTGGGGGGTTAAAAAACCTATCCCTTGGGAAACACTGACAAGAGCCAGAGCAATTGAAAATCAGGCATATATGGTTGCAGTTACCCAATCCGGTAAAATTAATGATAACGAATGGAACATAGGACATTCAAGAATTTTCGATTATGTGGGCGAAACCCTTACAGAAATTAAAGACCAGAAGGAAGGTCTCATGACTTGTGAAATAAATTTTGACAAAATGTATGAATATAGAAATTCTTGTACTATACTAAAAGATATCAAAGACAAATATGAGGTTAATGTAAAATGAAAAAGTTTATAGGGATATATTTATTTATAGCACTTTGTATAACTCAGCTTGCAGCATATACTGCTGAAAATATTGATAAGGCAATCAAAGATTCCAATATAAACCGAGGTGCGGTATCAATTTCAGTAAAAGACATAAATAGCGGGAAACAACTATACAGTCTTCACGCTAATAGCCCTATAAATCCGGCATCTACTCAGAAGCTTGTTACATTTGCAGCTGCGTACGATATACTCGGAGAGGATTACAATTTTACAACAAGCCTTTATAAATCAACCGATAACGAATTATACCTAAAGTTATCAGGGGATCCGTTTCTTACAACGAAAGATTTAAAATCACTTTTGTCAACAGCTAAGTCAAAAAATATAACCGAACCTAAAGGGGTATATATTGACGATTACGTTTTAGATTCCGAATATTGGGGCGAAGGCTGGCAATGGGATGATGAACTTAACCCGCTCATGCCAAAATTCGGCTCATATAATTTGGATAAAAATCTTATAAAAATAGTAATCAGGCCGACAGTCTTAAATTCACCTGCGGACATTTTTACCGACGTATTTTACCCTATCGGGTTTGTAAATCTTGTAACAACAGGAAGAGGGAATCAAATAAGTTTATCTCATAACGTATCAATTTCTCAGAACTTAATTCAAGCAGAAGGAACCGTTGAATCTTATACGACAAAAACTATTCCGATAAATAACATAAAAAGATACTTTAGACTCAGACTTGAAGATGCACTTAATGATTCAAAAGTATTTTATTACGGCAAAATTTATCAAAAAAAGCTACCTGCAAACAACGTATATCTGGTAGATTCAATTGATAGACCTATATCGGAAGCTGCAAAAAGCATTCTCAGCCAAAGCAGCAATATGGCGGCAGAAACAGTATTCAAACTTGCCGGCGGCAAATATGTTAATAATACCGGTTCAATAAAATCCGCACTTGCCATGTTCAATGATTTTTGCGAAAGAAATAATATAAACACAAAAGATATTATAATTGTAGACGGCAGCGGAGTTTCTAAAAACAACCTTGTTACAGCAGACTTTATGACAGATTTTTTGGTAGCAGAAGCGAAACAGCCTAATTTTGCTTCATACAAAGAAGCAATGGCTATTCCGGGTTCCGGAACTTTGGCAAACAGAATGCTCTATTTTAAAGATAAACTTTGGGCAAAAACAGGTACCTTAACAAATATCAGTGCAATTGCCGGATATATGAAAACTCAAAAAGGTTCGGACATTGCGTTTGACGTAATGATTAACGATCCGAAATCTCAATCTACCGATAAAAAGATTTTGGAAGAACTTATCCTGAGAGCTATTTACGTAAATTACTAATGTGATTAGCGAATTTTCCTTGCATAAGACAATCCGGCAGGCAAGTCTAAAACAGTGTGGATATAATCAGGGTGGGCATTAATAGCATCAATGTATGTTGTTACTTTTTCTTTGTGCGATAAAACATTATCACAAGTATAAATTCCGCCTGCCTTCAAGTGAGGGTGTATTAATCTAAAGTAATCAACAGATTCACGCTTGTTCGCATCCACAAAGGCAAAATCAAATTTCAAGTCTTGAGGCAAATACTCAAGAACCTTTATGGCTTCTCCGGGGCGGATTGTAATAACATCAAAAACCCCGCATTTATTAAAATTTGCCTGAGCAATTGAATATCTTTTTTCATAAAATTCAATCGTCGACATCTTTCCGCCGTTATGCTTAAAAGCTTTTCCAAGCCATATACCGCTATATCCGTTTGAAGTACCCACTTCAATACCGGACACAAAACCTTCATTTAATATAGTATTATGCAAAAATTCCGCAGTCTGACGTGATATATTCCAAAAATCACGCTGTGTTTTCTCCAATTCCAATAAAGTTTCCTTTGTAACAAGGTCAAATTTTTCTATCATATCAGCTATTTTGAACCTATTTTCTTAAAGGAATTTGCAACATACAAGGTATTTACAGGAATATCGAGCTTGTTAGTCTTTATTACAACTTGCTTATCCATATCAATAATCGAATAAATATCAGACTTAGCATCAGTTACAAGAAGAATATTCGAATCATCAACCTGAATGAGTCTTGTAGGAAATTCATTAGCCGGCAATTCGATGTAATTTATTCTTTGGTCAACATTGGTATCTATAATATCAATAGTCTTGTTACCGGCACCAAGAACGTAAAGATAATCTTTATAAGAAATCATATCGACAGGCTTTTCTGCGGTAACATTTTCTGACATTAAACTCATTGTTTCGTAATCAACAATAGCCAATTTATTTTTAGTACGGCTTGTAATATATACCTTTCCGTTAACATACGCTATTTTAGAAACATTTGGAAATCTTCCGATAGATTTTAGCGCATAGTTATTATCCAATTCAATAGCCCAAACTTCTCTGGTTTGTTTGTCATTGTAGAATAATTTTGTACCGTCTTCACTCAAAAAGACTCTTTCGCACATACCGTTAAGACGAAGTTGTTTTTTTAATGTCATATCTTCAAGGCTGACTACGTACATACTTGCAACTTCACCGCTTGAAACATATGCCAGTTTATTTTTTTCATCCACAACAATTTCTTCCGGCTGAGTTTTGAAATTAATTTCTTTTATAACCTTGTCATCCGTTAGGGATATAACATCCAGAGATTTTTTACCATAAGAAGTAACAAGCAAAAATACATCATAGCCTTTAACTGTAATAGGTATTTCTTCCTGATAAAGCGCATAACTTGCATACCCCTTTGCCGGATTCGCTACCATAATATTTTTAGATACAGGTGAAATTATGTACAAAATTTTATTTTTTAATATCGGTACCAAATCCAAAGAATTTATAAACGCATTTTTCGGAGCGGCAACAGGGACAACAAGTCCGTTTTCATGGAAGGTTTTGACATCCAAGTTACCTATAATATTTTTCATATGTTCAGAAATAACAAAATTTTTCGGAACAAGCATATCTTGCGGGAAAAGTCCGGTAACCAGTTCGACAGGCGGAGCCGGCATACTTATAACGGTATTTTTTCCCTTATTATTCTTTATCAACTTCAATAATACATAATCATTTGACAACACAACCGCATCAGGCATTTGTGCAAAGTCTTTATTTGCCGGAATTGTATATTTTATACTAACCGGAATATCGGAATTAAACTTTGACGGAATAAGCGGAAGATATACCGTATTGTCCGGCAATATAACAACTCCGTCAAAACGGAACACTGTCTTTGGATAAGTAGCAGTGATAAAATCCTGAACATTATCCGGCAATTTTGTCGCATTTGCAGGAATAATTGTGCTTAATAAGATTGCAATTCCGATAATTATTTTTTTCATTATTGAAATACTCCCTTTACTTTTGATAACAGAGATTCTGATGGCTTTTTCCCTCTGTTTAATTCGTACAATCGTTTGTATAACTCTTTTTCTTCGTCGCTCAACTGTTTAGGTATTTTAACCGAAACAACAATTATATGGTCTCCTCTTTGTGAAGGTCTTGAAAGTACAGGTATGCCTGCACCCTTTATTCTGACAGTATTCCCGTTTTGAATACCGGCGTGAATTTGAATTTTTTGTTCTCCGTCAAGAGTTTTAACATCTATTTCATCACCCAAAACGGCTTGCTCAGGAGAAATTTCCAACTTTGTATAAACGTCAATATTATCTCTTGTAAAATACTCGGAAGGCTTAACGTGAATTACGACAAACAAATCACCGGCTCTGCCGCCGTTAGAACCTGCATCACCTTCGCCGGACACCCTCATTTTAGAGTGGTTGTCGACACCTGCCGGTATTTTTACCTCAATTTTCTTTTCACTTTCTATTTTGCCGTAACCTTTACAAGCTTTGCAAGGCTTAGATATTTTTGTACCCGTACCATGGCAATCAGGACAAGGACTTATTTGTGTAAAAGAGCCCAGAGGGGTTCTTGCAACAGTCTGAACCTGTCCATGCCCATGACATGTGGGACAAGTTTCCGGTTTTGAACCTTTTTCCGCACCTGTTCCGCCGCATTCTTTACAAGTTTCCAAATGCTCAAACACAATTTCTTTTGTCGTGCCGAAAGCCGCCTCTTCAAAAGTTACTTCCAAATCATATCTTAAATCATCTCCCGGTTGAGGTGCATTTGGATCAGGTCTTCCGCCGCCAAATCCAAATCCGCCAAACCCGCCGAAAAATGAATTGAATATATCATTCAAATCTCCGAACCCATTTGCAAAAGGTCCGTTTGTGTTAAATCCTGCGTTAGTTAAGCCGTCTTCGCCATACTGATCATAAGTGGCTCTTTTATTATCATCAACCAGTGTTTCGTATGCTTTTCCAAGCTCTTTAAACTTTTCCTCAGCATCCGGAGCTTTATTTACGTCGGGGTGAAGGGTACGTGCTTTCTGTCTGAAAGCCGATTTTATTTCATCTTTAGTGGCATTTTTATCTATGCCCAATATTTCGTAATAATCTGCCATTTTCCTTGTTCTTCTTAATATCTCTAATCAAATTTCTTCTTATCTTATTATATTATAATGCAAATTAGTTTTTGTGCAAACTAATTGTATAAATAAGGAGAGATTATGCAAACAATCTCTCCTTTAAAATAGTTATTCAGCAGTCGCAACATTAACCAGAGACGGTCTTAAGACTTTATCACCTAGCTTATAACCTTTTTGTAATTCAGCTATAACAGTATGTTCAGGGTATTCACTCGTCGGTGTCTGCATTACCGCATCATGAAAATTCGGATCAAAAGCCTGACCTTGAGCGTTAATCGGTTCCATTCCGAGTTTTGTAAGTGTTTCCGTAACTTGTTTTTGCAGCAAGTTAAAACTTTCTTTATACTTATCGACATCTTCAACATTTTCCATAGCCTTTTGGGCACGCTCAAAATTATCAAGAACCTCAAGCATTTTTGTCAAAGCATTCTCTAACCCGAAACGTAACAAGTTTTCTCTCTCGGCTTCCTGACGTTTTCTGTAGTTTTCAAAATCTGCTGCAAGTCTGACATACTGAGCATTTAATGTATCATAGTCCGATTTTAGCTTTTCAATTTCACTGTTATCTTGGGTAATATCTTCGTCTTCTGTTTTTTCCTCTTCGTTTAATTCCGTATTTTCGTCCTTAGATTCCTCTATGTTTTCAGTAATATCATCGTTTTTGAACGGATTTTTCATGATTTTCTCCTTCGTAAATTATAACAATATAACTCTATTATAGGATAAGAAA
The DNA here is from genome assembly GCA_900320675.1 of uncultured bacterium. Lineage (GTDB taxonomy): Bacteria > Cyanobacteriota > Vampirovibrionia > Gastranaerophilales > Gastranaerophilaceae > UBA1221. The sequence goes on along the minus strand of ONTD01000002.1, from coordinate 363 downwards.
ATCAATAACCTTATAAAATTTATTATTTTTTAATATTTTAAGTTGTTAAGTCGATAAGTCGTTAAGTTCTTTACATAAGGTAGGTTGGCATTGCTATGCCAACAAAAAGACTTTTTTAGTAGGGTGCGTGTTAACGCACCGCGATACGTCGTTAAGACGTTAGGTCGTTAAGTCGTTAAGTCGTTAAGTTCTTTACGTTAGTTGATTTTGTTCGAGTTCTCTGGGGGTTGAATTAACCTATAACCCGATACGAACTTATCGACTTATCGTCTTTTATCCAACCCCTCACCAACGGCTGTTGAGTTTTTCAAACTCACATCCGTATCCTCTCCCGACGGGAGAGGTAGGGTTTATCGACTTATC
>ONTD01000045.1 GCA_900320675.1 uncultured bacterium | reverse complement strand
TAAAAAAGCTCCATCAGAAAAGGTGGGGCTTTTTTATAGATTGTAATCCGGTTAAGTGTTTAGTTTATACAAATATTTGCTCAAAACTGTTTATCCTGAAAAACAGGTTATGGCGTGCGTTAGGAATGATCTTTAGTCTTTCTTTGTAAAATTCTTTCTGGACAGAAACGTTAAAAAGTTTATCATCATTTCCGACAATCGCTGTATCAAAAATATCTTTTATGTTTTGGTGATTTTTGCTATACAGATTTTTTAGACTGGTAAACTCAGCTTTGCAGCTATCAATAGTCCTTCTTGAATGGTGAAATTTTTCCCATTCTTCGTCCGTTTTTATCAAATAATTTCTCGCAAAATCATCAGCATTTTTTTCTGTTATGTTGCACAATATACCTTGAATTTTTTCGCTAAGCCCTAATCTTTCATCAAACAAATATGGATTTCCGCTTATCGCAATTTTTCTGTTTATATCCAGTCCTAATTCAACAACCGATGCGACAAAAACCCCTGCGGAAAAAGCTATTAAATCAAATTCTTTGTATTTTGTAAAATCAAAATCTATACTTAAGTCGGTATAATCATACAAAAGTAAAACATCAGAACTCGATTCAAGATGATCAAATTCGTGTTCATCGCATCCCCAGCCGGTAAAAAATATTAATAGTCTGTCAGAATTCTTGTTAATTAAATATTTTTTCATATAAGTATTTTAATGATTTAATAGTACAAATTATAAATTTTTAAAAATATTATAACACAAGTGTAGGATTGTTAAAGCTAATAATATATTATATTATTATTAATTAAAGTATTTACAAAGCTTATTATACTTGATAAATTCAAAAAATTACTTTATAATAATTAAAAATTTAAGGGAAGACGATGGGTTATAAAATTTTATCGAAAAAAGAAATTTGTCCGAATCAGTATGAATTGACAATAGATGCTCCATATGTTGTCAGAAACGCAAAAGCCGGACAATTTATAATATTCAGAGCGGAAGAAAACGGAGAACGAGTTCCGTTAACGATTGCGGATATTGACAGGGAAACCGGTGCTTTAACAATAGTATTTATGGCAGTAGGATATTCTACCAAAAAACTTGCTGAGTTAAATGAGGGCGATGAAATTCCTGATGTGGTAGGACCTTTAGGTAAACCAACCGATATAAAAAAATACGGAACAGTTGTTTGTTTGGCGGGCGGATACGGGGCTGCCCCTTGTTATTTGATTGCAAAAGCGTTTAAAGATGCCGGAAACAAAGTTTATATGGTTATGGGTGCAAGAAATAAAGATTTAATATTTTGGGCAGATAAGATGAAAGAAGCTTGTACCGAGTTATTTATTACAACTGATGACGGTTCATTGGGTGAAAAGGGATTTGTAACGGGAGTTCTTGAACGCTTAATGAATGAGGAGAAGATTGACTATGCAATTGCTGTCGGACCAATGCCGATGATGAGAGCTGTCGCAGAACTGACTCGTGATAAGGGTATATATACCGAAGCGAGTATGAACCCTATTATGGTTGACGGAACCGGAATGTGCGGTGCATGCCGTGTTACTGTCGGCGGTGAAGTTAAGTTTGCTTGTGTTGACGGCCCTGATTTTGATGCGCACAAAATTGATTTTGATGAGGTTATAAACAGAACTAAAATATACAAAGATCAAGAACGTAAACGTGATGAAAATTGTAATTTATTAAGACAATCAGTGTAGAAAGTATTGTAAAGGAGAAAATATGGCTGAAAGAAAAGATATTCCGTTTTGCCCGCTAATGAGTGCAGGTTCTGATGTAGATATGGTATGTACGTTAGATAGATGTGGTTGGTATTTGCCATCTGTAAAAAAATGTTCGGTATATGTATTGGCGTTTAATGCATTATTACAAGCTAACGACAAGCAAGCTATGCCAAAACAAAGGATTTAAACGGAATTAATTTATGTCGGGAAGTTATGAAATTGGGTGTGTAAAGTATCAGATAAGTTAAGAGAGTAAAGATATGAATATTATACTTTGTATAAAGCAAGTTCCCGATACAACGGATATAAAATGGACTGAAAATAACACTATCCAAAGAGAAGGATTGGAAAGTGTTGTAAATCCTTATGATGTTTATGCGTTGGAAAGTGCGTTAGATTTAAAATCCAGATACGAGGATATAAATATTTCCGCACTAACAATGGGACCAAGTCAAGCAGAAAAAGCTTTAAGAAAGGTCATTGCCCTTGGCGCTGACAAGGGCATATTGCTTTGTGATAAGAAGTTTGCGGGAGCTGACACTTATGCTACGGCAAAAACGATTGCGGCTGCGATTAAATCTAAATTACAGGATTATGATTTAATATTGTGCGGGCAATTCGCAGTTGACGGAGATACCGCTCAAACCGGTCCGGGGATTGCTACTTTTCTTGACATACCTCAAGTTACATATGTAAAAGAGATTGTGGAGTATACCCGAGGATACGTTACGGTAATCCGTGAAACAGATGAAGGATTAGAAAAAATTCGGGTTAAACTGCCTGCTGTTATTTGCATTTTAAAAGGTGAATTTGAAACGACAAGACCAACAATAAACGGTATTATACGAGCACAAAAATCAAAAATTTTGAAATATGGAATTGATGATATCCCGTTATGTCCTGTTGAAACCGGCTTAAAGGGCTCCCCAACCTATGTAAGTCGTGCATTTAGAGCATTGAAACGAGATGTAAATTGTAAGTTTATAGGTGATGTTAAGGAATTAGTGCAAGTAATAAATTCTGTCAGGGGGAAGCATGAGTAAGGGAATATTGGTATGGGCAGAAGTTACACGTGAAAATTATTTGCATCCGGTAACGTTTGAGCTCGCTGGTAAAGCCGTAGAGTTAGCAAGTAAGATGGATGAAACCCCTGTAATTGGACTTTTATGTTCAAAGCCAAATTTGATAGGGGAATTTAAGGATGCCTTCAAACACAACGGATTTGACAAGGTTGTTTATGTTGCTGAAGAAAAGCTGGAAGAATACAAAACAGATTTGTATGCGCAAGCGGCAATTGATGCAATTAAGACGATAGATCCTGAGATAATCTTAATGGGTGCAACAACTCAGGGACGTGATTTAGCCCCTAGAATTTCTATGTCTTTGCATACTGGTCTTACAGCGGATTGTACGGCTTTAGATATTAATGAAGACGGGAAGCTCGCTGCAACACGTCCGACTTTTGGCGGTCAGCTAATGGCTACAATTTTATCAAAAAATTCACCACAGATGGCTACAGTTAGACCAAAAGTTTTTAGACCAAACTATCTTGATTCGGAAAAAGATACTATCTTCATTAAGCATGGTGTTGATTTATCAAATAAAAATTCTTCAATCGAGATATTAGATTTTAAGAAAAAATTATGTTCTGATATAAATGATTTAGATAGTGCAGATATAATTGTTGCCGGCGGTAAAGGAATGCAATCCAAAGAGGGCTTTGATTTACTGAGGCAGTTTGCGGATAAGCTGGGCGGAAGTGTTGCCGCAAGCAGAACTGCTGTTGAATTAGGACTGGCACCTCAACAATGTCAGGTTGGACAGACCGGTAAAACAGTAACCCCAAAATTATATATAGCTTGCGGGATATCAGGAGCTTTACAACATGTTGTCGGAATGGAAAATTCCGAAAAAATTATTGCAATAAATAATGATAAAGATGCTCCGATATTTAATGTTGCGGATTACGGATTTGTAGGCGATGTGTTTGATGTTATTCCGCAATTGATTAATTCGTTATAAATTAGACACGTAGGTGCAAATGTGATAGAATTCATGCAAAAGGAGATTTAATTGTTGTGATAAGAATAGTTTTACGTATATTATTATGTCTGGTTATAATTTTGAATATTGCAATTTTGATACTATCTGCCGTTACCGGTAAGAATATCTATAAAGAATACGGAAAACAAATTTGTATAGGTATTTCAATATTTGTAGGTGTGATAATAGCATTTTATGTAGCATTAGCGATGTTGGGTATCGGCGACTAAATAAAGTATAAAATAATAAATTAGAGGGAGAGTAAGATGTTTGAAAAATTTAAAGTATTAGGTTCTGTTACAACCGCTGTTATTTGTTTGTTGATAATATTCTTGTTGATGTTTAATCCTATAGCAATTGTCGGAGTTGGTGAACGCGGTGTAAAAGTTACGCTGGGAAAAACTTCACCCGAAAGTTTTGGAGAAGGTGTTCATTTTGTAACTCCGTTTATTTCCCAAATCCATAAAATGGATGTAAAAACTGTAAAATCAAACATAGAAACGATGGCACAATCAAAAGATATCCAGCAAGCGAAAATCGTATATGTAGTAAATTATAACTTGCAGCCGGAAAATGCTCCGAAAATGTATAGAGAAGTTGGTAAAGATTACGTGAATGTTATAATTTCTCCTACTGTAGAAGGTATTGTAAAGGATGTTATCGGAAAATGGAACGCTCAAGATATCGTTGCTAACCGTGAAAAAGTTGCATCAGAAATTTTAAATAAATTGAAAGCTGATTTAGGCGAAAAATATATTAACGTATCAGATTTTCAAATAACAGAAATTCAATATTCAAATGCCTTTGAACAGGCTATTGAAAACAAAGTAACTGCGGAACAAGATGCTCTAAAGGCAAAAAATGTTACAATTCAAGTACAGGAAGAAGCAAGACAGAAAGTTATTGCAGCAGAGGCTGAGGCAAAATCTATGGCTATAAGAGCACAAGCATTAACTCAAAATAAGGCGCTTGTTGAATATGAAGCTGTTAAAAAGTGGGATGGCAAGCTTCCTGAATATATGTTAGGTAATTCTGTTCCGTTTATTAACGTAAATAAAAAATAATTTTCTTTAAATCTTGTATACAATAAAGAGTGCAATAATGATTTGGTTGCACTCTTTTTGTGTCTGTAAAATTACAAGCAATAATTATTGTATGTTTTATTGCACAATATTTTATAATATGCTAAAATTGACTTATGAAAGGCAAGTATCCGGTAAATTATTTTAAAAATCCTTATATGGATAAGGAAAAATCTATAGAACAAATTTGGGATGATATCGAAGCTTATAGCGGGGAGTTCTTTGAAGATGAGCCGAATTATCACGCAAAGATAGACTTTTTTGTTCCGTTGCCCCCTCTTTGTTATAAAGGGAAGGCGACGAAGGGTATATTCTTTTCTCAAGGTACAGAATATATTTTAAAACTGTATCCGCAGCTTCAGGAAATATTTTTTGCTTGTGCATATACAATGTGGTCAAGTTATTCTTGGTGCGATAAGGCAGATTGCTATTTGACTTGCTATGAAAATAAACCTAGGGAAGCTTATTATAAACGTAAATATCCAAATAAAAAAGATATAATATTTATTCCGTTGCAGGATGCGGATTTCTGCAATGAGTATTATGTTGCACCTACGCCAAACACTCCTAAGACAATAGATGTTCTTGTGGTATCAACGCCTATTCAGGTTAAAAATTTACCTATGATTGCAGAGGCAATAAAATTATATGAAAAAAAATATAATTATAGGTTGAAAACAACTATTGCACTTGGGACAAACGGTTGTGAAAAGCGAGAAGACGGAACGCTTGATTATTCTTCAATAGATAAAAAAAGAATTGAAGTGTTGGATGAAGTTAATAGTATACTATATGGCAAAATGAATGAGTATATTAATTTCGAGCCATATATAAAACACAATGAATTAAGTAAATATTATACAGGAGCAAAATGTACTGTTTTAGCATCCTTAATAGAGGGAAAAAATCGAGGAATATTTGAATCAATTTCCTGTGATACTCCTGTTGTTGTATTTAGAGATCATAACAAATGGGCAAGAGGTAATTATCCTATATTTTGGGGTAATAGCGGGGAATACGTTCCTGAATTTACTGCGGAAAGTTTGGCAGACACTATCCACAAAGTTATAAATAACGGTTATTTATATGAACCGCGAAAAAATCATTTAATGCATAGTGGGCGCAAGAATTTTATAGACATTTGTGCAGATTATATTCCATATTATAGAGATAGTATTCCGGGGTATGAAGAAGGCAGATTTCATGAGAATTTATGGGTGGATTTGGCTTGTCAGAGAAATTACCAATTGAGTTATATAGATTTTTTGTATGGAAGAAATGCAGGAATTTCTCATGTGCGCGGTCTTGAAAATATTGAAAAATTAGTTAAGTTTTATTATTCAAGATTTAATATAAATTAGGTATTTTTGTCCGATTTTTAGGGAATAGTTCATATGCTATTTCCCTCACCTACAAATGTTATCGTCTTTTTCAAGTCGTTAAGACGTTAAGTCGTTAGGACGTTAAGTTCATTTCAGCCCTTCGGGCGAGTTGATTATTTTAATTGTGCGACAGCACCGTAAAGAACTTATCGACTTATCGACTTATCGTCTTATAGTCTTATCGTCTTTTCGTCTTTGTTTTAGAAGATGTTATTCACCGATGAGTTGGTTATAACGCGCAAGGGTTCTTGCCCTTTGACTATCCGTCTTTCTGCTCTTTATTACAGTCTTTTTCATGTTATCGTTAGAGTGCAATGAATATTGCGTTGTCGAGCTTTCGACTCCTTGCAATGCCACGTGT
>ONTD01000191.1 GCA_900320675.1 uncultured bacterium | reverse complement strand
ATGAAGATAATCCTTCTATTGATATTGTTAAAATGAATTGTGAAACAATTTTTGACACAGACAAAAATATTAAAAAACCAAAAAATAAATCATCAATTTTTGAATAAATTTTCTACATCAAAAAAGCTGCTTAAAATATTTTAAGCAGCTTTTATATTATAATTAATACTATTTGTTTGAAATACGATTTGCAATTGATGAACTGACAAGAGCAATCAAACCGGCCGCACCGGCAAATATTAAAGCGGAATGAACTTTCATATCTTTTGCAGCACGTTTAAAAAATTTCTCAGCCTCTTTTCCTGCCTCATCTGCCTTAAATTTCTTTGCATTAATATCGTAATTGTCATTAAAATAATCTTTTAACAATTTTTTATAATCCGTTTGAATTACACTGTTGGCATAAGCTCTTGGCGAAACAGCTTCACAAATTTCATCAATAGTTTTTCCGTTAATATACTCTTTTACAGCTTCTTTCATTGTTTGTTTTTCAGCAGGCTTTATGCCTAAATCTTCGGCATACTTCCTTACAAATTTTTCTACAGCCTTATTGGCTTTTTTAGACTTCTTTTCAACAAGTTTTAAGAAATTCTTGCGAAAATTCTTCGTCCCCAATGCGGCAACTTCTTCTTCGCTAACGACAGGATTAACCATAGATAATTTTACAGCATCATCAATCCTTGCCATATCTTTGTAACGCATTGTCGTTTCAGCATATTTCACAAACTCATCTGCCAATTTTCCATTATTTATAGTCTTTGGTAAAATATAACCGGCACCACCCGCAGCTACTGCTGATAATGCAGTAGGAACAGCTACCGATTCCACTTTTTTTATGTCCATAATATCTCCTTTGAACTTTCTTATGGATATTTTAAAGCCAAAGATAAAAAATTTTGTTATACACAACAACAATATTTACATAAGTTTACACTATACGGACTCTACTCTGCAACCGGTTTCTTTGTTAAATAAATACACGTCCTCAGGACTAATTGAAATATTAAATGTTTTGCCTATCTCGTAATCAGCCGGGAGCTTTGCCGAACACTTACAGTTACCAATATTAAAGTACACAATCTTTTCCGAGCCCAACATCTCTTCAATTTCAATGTTTGAACTCAAATTTATACTTCCGCCGGAAACCATTTTTTCAGGACGTACCCCGACAATCAGCCCCTTAAACTTTTCATCAACAAATTCGCCGTCAATAAAATTCATCTGCGGAGAACCAATAAAACCTGCAACAAAGGTATTTTGCGGATTGTTATAAATCTGTTCCGGACTGTCAACCTGTTGAATACATCCTTTATCCAACACAACAATCCTGTCGCCCATTGTCAAAGCCTCTGTCTGGTCATGAGTAACGTATATAAACGTCGTTTGTAATTTTTCATGAAGTTTTTTTATTTCGGAACGCATCTGCACTCTTAATTTTGCATCCAAATTTGATAACGGCTCATCCATCAAAAATACTTTTGGATTTCTTACAATAGCACGTCCCAAAGCGACACGCTGACGCTGACCGCCTGACAGTTGTTTAGGTTTTCTGTCCAAATATTCGGTTAAATCCAAAATTTCCGCGGCTTCCATTACCTTGCGCTCAATCTCTGACTTATCAACCTTACGCATTTTCAGTCCGAATGCAATATTTTCCCTGACAGTCATGTGAGGATACAGAGCATAACTCTGAAAAACAAAAGCAATATCTCTGTCTTTAGGATGAACGTTGTTTACTTTCTTATCACCTATAAATATTTCGCCGTCAGAAACTTCTTCTAAGCCTGCAATCATACGTAAAATAGTAGATTTTCCGCAACCTGAAGCACCGACAAGCACCAAAAATTCCTTGTCCTTAATTTCCAAATTTATGCCATCAATAATAACCTTTTTGTCATATATTTTTCTGACATTTTTTAAAATAACATTACTCATCTTGAGGAATAGCTCCGTTCTCAACCGGAATGATTAAACTAAAAACAGTTCCTTTCATAACTTCTGTTTCAAGCCATATAGCACCGTTCAAAGTCTTTACAAGTTCTTTTGCACTGCCCAACGATATAGAACGAACAAGATTTTTCTTATTAGTTTTATCCAACTGAGTGTACGGTTCAAAAATTCCTTCTACATCATTTTCTTGAAGTCCGATACCATTATCACTAATTCTTATAAGCATATAGGAATTTTCCGTAGCACTTTTAATCGGGGCAATGCCCATTTCTACTACATCTTCCAAGGAAGGATTAAAGCATTCAATAGAAATATTACCTATCTCTGTTAATTTTATAGAAATTTCCAATATATTTTGTAAAACTATTTTCAGAGCAGTTTCATCACTATATACCGATTTACTTACAATGTTATCAAAATTAGTAGTAACATTTAATTTTTTAGTTGCAATTGCAACTTCGTTATCGCGAATTACACTTTGAATTAACTCAGATATATCGAAAAGCTGCATTTTCTTTTGGTATAATTTTGATTCAACCTGAGCAAACTCGAAGAATTTTTCCATAAAATATAACAGTTCATTAGCATTTTTATTAATGATACGAACATATTTTCTTTGTTTTTCATTAATTTCGCCGCCCAAACCGTCATTCAAAGCCTGAGAAAAACCTAATATTGATTGAACCGGAGACTTAAATTCGCTGGATAATTTAGTCAGCATTAAATTTTTATCTTTATTTAATCTGCCTGTTTTTTCAGCCTGAGCCAAGATGTGTGTCATTTCGGTAACATCTCTAATGGTAATAAAGTATTGATTTTCCAGAAGATTTGCACTTAACTCAACGAAAAATTCTTTATCATTAAGTGCGGCCCCGCCAATAACAGAAACATCTTTGCACGATGACTGGTATGCCAAATTCATACCTTGAACGACAATATCGTCAAAATTAACACCGACAAAGTTTTCTCTGTCTTCCATCTCAAAAACAATAGCAGCTCTATTATTTGCCCAAAGGATTTTACCGGTTTCTTCCTCAACGATAAAAACCGCATCCGGCAAGAATAAAAGTGCATCTTTCAAATTAATTCCGTTAAATAAATTTAATAAATTCATAGCTTGCATTACTTTCCGTTATGTTATATAATAAATGATAACATAAAATTTACAGGATAAATTTTATATTAACTTTTGTAATTTTTTCTTTACAAAATAGCAAAAAACGTAATCTTGGAGTTTTAATATATCAGACAAAAAACAGAGATAACATAGTCCTTTGGGAGTAAAAGGGCGAGATAGAAAGAGGTACAACTATGAGAGAAATTAACAACAATCAAAACAATTTAAATTTCCCAAAAGTTGAAGTAAAGAAAGAAAACCCGCAAATACCTGAGCAGGCAAATATTGAAGAAACGCCACAGGTACAAAGCACGGAAGATTTATCTCTTTCACCGGAAGCCGTCATTGGACGTTCTCAGGTTCAAATGTCAGGAGTAAACAAAGCAAACACATTAATAGAGGCAGATATGAAAGCAATGTTAGACAACCCTCAAGCAATACAAAAAGCAGTAGACTTCTTTGATATAGCATACAATCGTCTACAAGAAAACGGTGCAGATGATGCCTATGAAAAAGCTGCAGTATTAACTAATGCATTTAAAGAAGACTTTTTAAATTAGCCTGGTGGATATTGTAAACAATTATTAAGAGAAAAAGTAATTATTCGACTATTTCAAGATTATTCAGGTAATTAGCCAACCCTTTGAGTGCCAGTTTATAGCAATCGAGTCCGAAACCTGAAATTTGAGCAACACAGACAGGAGCAATGAGTGATTTCTGTCTAAAATCTTCTCTTGAATAAATATTAGTAATATGAACTTCAGCAGTCGGGATATTAACGGCACTAATTGCGTCTCTTATAGCGACACTGGTGTGAGTATAGGCTGCGGGATTAATAACAATACCATCGAAATTATTGAGTGCGGAATGAATTTTTTCAACAATTTCACCTTCGTGGTTACTTTGGAAGGTTTCGATATCGACACCTAATTCAAAAGAAAAAGAGTAGAGGTCTTTTTCCAAATCTTTAAGGGAAATCGTACCGTATTTATCGGGTTCGCGAACGCCCAACATATTCATATTTACGCCGTTAATAATAAGTATTCTCATAAACTCTCCTTGTAATTATACTACAATAAATACATTGAATTGTAAATTTTTATTACATTTTTCGTTACATGTGTAACATGATTTTCATGTTCAGCATATCATGCATGTACAACTATCCCCAAATCTCCTCCCAAGATTATTGTGAAGCTATACAGAATGTGTAGCTTTTTTTTTGAATTTGCGGACGGACGGAGTGAAACGAGTCCGGATAGCGAGAATACCGAGTTTACTAAGCCGAAGGCTCATAAACGAGGCTATTCGAGCGTGGAGCAAATTCAATTCAACAAAAGCAGAGGAATGAGCGCAGCGAAAGACGAACAACAATAAACGGAAACGTTGTAATAAGACGATAAGTCGTTAAGTCGATAAGACGATAAGTTCGTATCGGGTTATAGGTTAATTTCAATTTTTGAAGAACTTGAACAAAAACAAACTAACGTAAAACCCTACCT
>ONTD01000022.1 GCA_900320675.1 uncultured bacterium | reverse complement strand
TTTATTTCATAAGACGAGTTTGAAGTAATATTTGCTATGGTATGATTTATGGACTCTATTTGTGAACTTACATCATCTTTTATAAGAGATTCCAAATCAGATAACTTTTCTACAGTCTTTTTGTAAGCCAATTCAACACCGGCATTTTCTGCTGCTGCATTGTTATCCTTGATTTCTGCCGAGTAATTAACGTATGAAAGTTCAATCTCATCTTTCATTGAGTTAAGGGCTTTTGCAATATCAAATTCGGCAAATTTCTTTATTGCCTCTTCGTATGGAGTAAATTCATTTTTTATTGCATTAATTTTATCTTGCAATATATGTTCAATTTCCGGTATGATTGCGTTTATGTCTGTTTTTACGGCTGCAACGCCCGCATCAATACTTGATACCAAATTTGAGCTGGTATCAAGCTGCTGACTGTATAAGGACTCAATATTTTGTCCTACTAAATACAGGTTATTGTTAATGATAGCAAGTACTTCATCAAGAGTTTCTCTTACTTCGGAAACAACACCTTCTTTTTCTGTTTTAATTTCTTCTGTTACAACATTAAATTGTTGTCTGATATTTGCCAGTATTTCGATAAGTCCGGAATTCCCGACAAGCGAAGTTAATTTTTCCGATAATTCGTCAAATCTTGTTGTAATTGCTTCAAATGCTTGTGCAGAATTTTCTAATTTCGTATTTGTCTCATTTGATACTCTCTCAACAGAGTCAATATATTCAGTTAATCTGGCATTTAAAAATGCGATAGATTGCTCATAGCTTTGAGAATATTCTGATAGTTGATCGTCAATAAGTGAAAGTTTTGTTGTTAAAACCGAATCGTTAAATTCAGGCGAAATATTCCCCAAGCTAACGGATAGCTCGTTTATTAAATCTTTTACAGCCTGAAATTCTTTTGAAACATCCTCTTTATATCCAAAAATTTTGCCGTCAAATAATTCGCTGAGCTTTTCAATCCCCGGATTGTTTCCGTTTGTACCTGCCATGAGTTTTATTTCTGATAATTCTGACAGTGTAGACTTAGATTGGCTTTGAATACTTTCGTTTAACTTATCAAGAGAATTTTTGTATTCGTATACGATATTTTTTAAGGATTCAAGTTGTTCTTCTTTAGTGTTCTCGTATTCGTTGACCATACTGCTTAAGGCTTCTATCTTTTCTTCTTTAGAAGTTTTATATTCGTTCATCAGTTTGGTAAGAACATTAAATTTCTCGTCTTTTGTCCAGCCGTAATCTTCAATTAATTTCTTTAATTCTTCAAAATTCGCATTTTTAGATTGGCTTAAATCATTGATTAAATTTATTATATTACCGAGTCTTTCATCTTTATTTGAGCTATTGTTATTTATTAGTTCGATTAATGATGAAAAATTATTGTTTCTGTTTTCGCTCGCTTCATTAATAAGATTTTTTAATTCATTAAATTTTTCTGCGTTGGAATTATTTTGGTTATTCAGCAGCACCTCAAATTTGTCTGTATCAGGTGTGGAATCTTTTATCGTTTCGATTGCAGCAGCATTGTTTTCTATTAATTTCTGTAGTGTAGCAAAATTCTCATTCTTTTCAATGTCCATTCTGCTCATTATTACTTCCAAATTCGACAATTTTTCCATTACTTCGCTGCCGCTTTGGTTATAATTAATTTTATCCGAAAAATCACCGAATAACCCTTGAATTGAAGTAAGGTAGTCGCTTAATTTTTCTGCTGTACTATTTTTGAAATCATCAACTGAGGTGTTTACACCCTGTATTTTTTCAATCAAAGAATTAAAGTTTTCGGAAGATGATTTCAATAAGGCTTCTTTCACCGCTACGATTTCTTCAATATCGGTTTCCTGTAAGCGTTTAACTATATCATCGGAAGTTTGAGCAACGGTATGAGTTACTGATTGAAGTTCATTAGCAGAATTTACAACCAACTTTTCAAATTCATCGTTAATACTTTGAATTTGAGTTTTCATTTCAGCAAGTCTATCTCCGAGGTATGCCTCGTTTTCTACTTTTAAAACCTGAATAGCCTCTTTTAAGGCGTTAATAAAATCAACAACCTCATTCATTTTGCCTGAAACATTGGATTCATTAGTCTGTACTCTTTCCAATACCGAAGCTTCTATATTTTTGATGTTTTCCACAATGTTTTGCAAGTTGCTGCCTGCTATAGATGAATGTTCATCAGCTTTTGCGGTTACAGTGCTTTCTAATCTTTTTAAATTGTCAATGATATCATTACTGAGCATGGTTCCAGTGTCGTTGCCGGCTTCAATTTTGCTCGATATATCATTATTTAATCCGGTAAATTCTTCCTTTAAATGATCGGAATAATCCAAGATATTTGCTTTTAAAGCTTCAACTGTTGTTCTTAAATCTAACGAGCTGCTATTCATGGCTTCTGACATGTTGCTGCTCAGATATTTTAAATGATCAAATCCATCATTGAGAATTTTTTGGATGTCGTCTCCCATAGCATACAATTTTGAATTTACATTTCCCAAATTAGAAGATACCGTTGATTCCAAATTAACTATTTTAGAATTTGTATCATCCAAGGAATGCTCAATTGAACCGTATACATAATTATTTTTAGATGAGTAATCGTCAATTTTATTTTTTAAATCAACTAAAGCCGAGACCATGTTTCCATGTCTTAAATTTGAATCGGAAATAAAGTTTTCATAACCGTGAACAAGTTCATCAGTCCTTTGTCTGAGGGTATCTACCATTGCTCCGTTTTTGACGGCTTTTTCCAGTGCATCCATTCTGTCCAGCAGTAAATTTTTTGCATCTGCATCTTTATTTGCAAAGTTCACCACAGAATTAAAACCGGATTTAAAGTTGTCTGCCAGAGTTTTAACTTGTTCTGTAAGTTCTGTGTAATCCGTAGAATTATTTAAGGCACTTCTTAAGTTTTCAAGCCTATCTCCCAATTCGGAAAATCTATTTTGATCTGATTGGAGCTTTGTATCAATTATATTCCTGATTTCGGTTAATGCTACGTTATCATTTTGAACATCTTCAAGCCTATTCTTAATTTCTGATAACAGTCTTATATAGCCTTCACTGTTTGATTCGTTTTCTTGTCTTAGATTCTCAATTAGAACTGCAATTTCTTCTACGTTTTCTGTCATTTTTATTGATTCCTTAAAAATATACACATTCCCAAATATATTTTATCAAAAGAATGATGAATATAGCAAAATGTTAAGCAATTGTATTAATTTGTTAAGAAAATAAGAGTATAATTTTATTAAGTGTTATAATAAAATCGGCATGGTTAAGAGGTTTATAAATGAGCTACATAGTAATTGATAAAAATAGATGTAAAGGATGTTATTTGTGCATGGAAGAATGCCCGAAAAAATTAATCAAGGTAAGCAGCGAGGTTAACAGTTTGGGTGTTCATTTGGTAGAATTTGAAGATCCAAATAATGAGTGTTTGGGTTGTGCCATGTGTGCAACCAGATGTCCTGATATTGCTATAACAGAGGTTTACAGAGGGTAAAATGACAGAGTGTATGACAACAACTAATAAAAAAGTTTTAACTAAGGGAAATTATGCAATTGCAAATGCGGCAGTGCTTGCAGGTTGTGAATGCTATTTCGGATATCCGATTACTCCGCAAAGTGAAATCGGTGAGTTCATGAGCGGTAAGATGCAGGAATTAAAAAGGGCGTATGTTTCGGCAGAAAGCGAACTGGCTGCTATTAATATGGTTATAGGAGCTTGTTCAACCGGTGCAAAAGCCATGACTTCATCGTCATCATGTGCGGTTGCTTTGATGCAGGAAGCTTTATCATATGCAGCATCGGATGAGTTGCCGGTAGTTTTGGTGAGTGTTATGCGCGGCGGACCGGGGTTAGGAAATATTTATCCTTCTCAGGGCGATTATAATCAGGCAACAATCGGAGGCGGTAACGGTGATTATAAGATTATTGTCCTCGCTCCGTCTACTGTTCAGGAATGTGTTGATTTGACTTATAAGGCTTTTTATCTTGCTCATAAGTATAAAAATCCTGTAATCATGTTGGCGGACGGATTGTTAGGTCAGATGATGGAACCTGTTGAGTTTGGTGATTATCCGTATCCGGATGTTGATAATTCTTCTTGGGCTTTGACCGGTGCAAAGAATAGACCGGCAAGAGTTATTCGTTCTTATGCGCCGAGTGCGGATGTACAGTGCGAATTTTTAAATAAGCTGCATAAAAAGTATCAGCTGATTGCGGATAATGAGACAGAGTGGGAAGAAATTAATACTGAAGATGCGGATATTATCCTTGTAAGTTTTGGTTCCCCTTCTAGAAATGCTAAATCGGCTATGCGAGAATGCCGTAAACGCGGAATTAAAGTTGGATTACTCAGACCAATTACATTATTCCCGTTCCCGTCAAAAAGAATTTCTGAATTAGCTGACAGCGCAAAGAAATTTATTTCGGTTGAAATCAATATGGGGCAGATGATAAGGGATATTAAACTTGCCGTGAATGGTAAAGTGCCTGTTGAATTGTTGAATAGACCGGTAGGGAATCCACCTTCAGTTGAAGATATTGTTGAAAGAATTATTAAAGAAAGTGAAGTGTAATAATGGCAGCATTGACTCAAACTTTTAAAATGCCTGATAGTATAAAAAAAGGTTCTAAATTTTCATTTTGTCCGGGATGCGACCATGGTGTTGCGGTAAGACTTGTGGCGGAAGTCCTTGATGAACTTGGACTGAGAGAAAATTCTATATTGGTTGCTTCAATCGGTTGTTCGGTTACCTTATATGATTTTTTAGAAGTTGACAGTATTGAAGCTCCGCATGGCAGAGCACTTGCCGAAGCTACCGGTGTAAAAAGAGCAAGACCTGAGAGAACGGTGTTTACATATCAAGGTGATGGCGATTTTGCATCAATAGGTATGGCTGAAAGTATGCATTGTGCGCTTCGCGGAGAAAATGTTACTGCAATATGTATTAATAATACTACTTATGGTATGACCGGCGGTCAACTCGGTCCTACAACTTTATTAGGGCAAGTTACAACAACTTCTCCTACCGGAAGAAATGTTGATTATTACGGGTATCCCGTAAAAATAGCTGAACATATAGCTCTGTGTGACGGAACAGCTTTTTCAGCAAGAGTATCTTTAGATTCTGTTCCGAACATCAGAAAGGCAAAGGCTGCAATAAAAAAAGCTTTTGAAATTCAGTCAAAGGGTTTGGGATTTAGTTTTGTCGAAATTCTTTCGACTTGTCCTACAAATTGGAAGAAAACCCCTCAACAGGCTCATGAACGAGTACGAGAAGAGATGATGAAAGTATATGTGCCGGGGATATATAAAGATATTACAACCGGAGCGGAGGATAGAAAATAATGGAAAATAATTTTATAATTGCAGGTTTTGGCGGTCAGGGAGTTTTACTTGCAGGAGAAGTTCTTGCTAATGCTTTCATGATTGATGACAAAAATGTAACCTGGTATCCGAGTTATGGTGCTGAAATGCGCGGAGGTACCGTTAATTGCGAAGTCGTGATGAATGATATTGAGGATGTCAGCTCGGTAAATAAAAAAGAAACAGATTTTATTGTTGCGTTAAATCAGGCATCTTTTGACAGATTTTTGACAAAAGTTAAAAAAGGCGGATGGATGATTGCAAACTCTACTTTGGTACAAAAATTGAAGCCGAGAGCCGATATTAACTATATATTTGCACCGGTTACCGCATTGGCTGATAAATTAGGTAATGTGAAGATGGCGAATATATTGTCTCTCGGAGTACTTGCCAAAATAAGTAATTTAGTTTCGTTAGAAACATTAGAAAAAGCTTTGGATAAGGTAATTCCGCCTCACAGGAAGAATTTAATACCTCTGAATATTAAGGCTCTCAGATTGGGATATGAATATAATTTAGCTGTTTCAGGACTGTAAAATTAGCTTAGCTGAGGCATATTTAGAGTGTCATTTATAATTAATAGCTATTAAAAAGTGCATTTTTATATTGATATGCACTTTATATAGTTTCGCCGTTAAGGTACCACGTCTTGCATCCCGTAATTTTTACGTTCAAAAATTCACCTGTACGATTTATATCGCAAGGAATATGTACAAGTTTATTATTTCTGGTTCTTCCTGTTATAATATTTTTTCCCTTGTGAGTTTCAAAGCCTTCAATGAGGACTTCCATTTCTCTTCCTACATATTTTTTATTCGATTTAAGGCAAGTTTCTCTTACTTTTTCATTGAGCCTTGCAAGTCGTTCGGTTTTTTCCTTTTCGGGAATATATTTATCCACCCATTTAGCTGCAACGGTTTTTTCTCTCGGTGAATATGCAGCCGTATTTGAGTAATCTAATTCAAATTCATCGATTGCTGATAAAGTATCTAAAAATTGTTCTTCTGTTTCTCCGGGAAAACCTGCTATAAAATCGCTTGTAATAGTTACGTCCGGAACCATAGAACGAATTTTGTTAACAATTTTTCCGTAAGTTTCTCTGTCATAGCGTCTGTTCATCTTCTTTAAAACTTCGCTATTTCCGGATTGCATAGGTATATGAAAATATTCGCAAACTTTATCCAGTTCTTTTGCCGTCTCAATTAGTTCATCGGTTATGTCTGTCGGATATGAGGTTACAAAACGAATTCTAAACTTACCTTCAAGGGCGTTTAAATCCTTGAGTAATTCTGCCAGTCTGTAGTTTTTATCAGTAAAATCTTTTCCGTAACTATCGACATTTTGCCCTAATAATGTAATTTCCTTAAATCCGGCATTTAGAGCGTCTTTTGCTTCTTTGATAATTATTTCAGGCATTCTGGAACGTTCTCTGCCTCTTGTATAAGGTACAATACAATACGTGCAAAAGTTGTTGCAGCCTTCAGTAATAGGTATCCATGCGTTTACGGATTTTACTCTGTCGATATTGTATTCTTTTGCTTTTTCGTCTTCGGTTTGATTTGTTTCAGAACATTCGCAAACCTTTTCTCCGTTATTTATTCGCTTAATAATATCCGGTAATGAGTATATTTTATGTGTCCCCAGTACAAAATCCACGTACGATGCACGCTTGAAAACTTCTTTAGCTTTTTGTTGGGCAACGCAGCCGCATATGCCGATTTTCAAATCAGGCTTATTTTCTTTTTTCCATTTGCCCCACAGTCCGAGCAAACTAAATGCCTTATCCTCACTCAGCTGCCTGATTGAGCAAGTGTTTACCATTAATAAATCAGCATCTTTAGGCTCTTTCGTTTCTTCATAACCGAAATGTTCAAGCATTCCAAGCATTCTTTCGGTATCTGATTTATTCATTTGGCAGCCCATTGTTTCTATATATACCTTCGGCATAGCTTATTCCTTATATATCTTTCTATCTTTTCCAAATAAATTCTAACATAAAAAATATATCTCTCAAACTTAGCCCAAAAGTATAAGGTTATTATACTAATGAGGAATGTTTTAAAATGATAAAAATTTTAGAATTATGTTGAAAGGAATAAAGAATATAAGTATCCAAAAATAAGGAGATGTGTGTATGAAAAAGTTAGTAATGTTTTTAAGTGTATTTGCCTTTTTGACGATTCCTGTAAACGGTGCGTTTGCCTGGGATATCAGTTATTTAAATCCTCTGCCGTATTTTGGAATAGGATGTAATCAAACAAAATTTAGTCTTAATCCGTTTACGGGTTTTAAGAACTGTGAGCCTTGCAAAAAAATAGATCGTTGCGCAGTAGCAGAACCTATTAAATGTAACACTTGCCAAAGAGCTTATGTAGAGGAGATGCCGTCTTGCGGATGCAAGCTAAGGCATTAATCTCAGGTGAGGGGCGGCGAAGCCGCCCCTCACCACTATATATTTTTTATCTTTCCATATCTTTCAAGCCTTCACTCATTTGAAGAATTTTTTTCTCAAGATTTTCTAAAAAGTCAGGCTCATTGATTTTTGATATTAATTGCTCACGGTTTCCGTATGCTAAATCTGAGGCTTTATTTAAATTCATTGTGGGATGAAGTAAGTTTATTGAAAGATATGCTTTGCCGTCTACGTTTGGATCTTTTTTGACTGCCAATGAGATTGCTTTTGCGTAAACCCTGTTATCGGTGTTCGCAAAATCTTCGGCAAATGTTCTAAAATATCCGGTGTCCGGTATCATATCATTAATTTTGGTTTTTAAAATTTCTGCTGAATTTTTTAGATTATCGCTTAACGTCATTGTTTTCGCCTTTCCGGGATATTGCCTTTTGGCGCGTACTATATGTTGTGAATTTACAATTTTTGCCATAATATATATCTCCTTAGTTGTTTATTATACCTTCTTTAAAGTTTTTTTTCAATTCTTTTAAACGAGCTTCGTTTTTGTCGTGCAGATATTTCATGTTTTCTTCCGACAAAATTGGATCAAGATTTTTCGGTAACATCGGCCTTTTGGCAGGCAAGCCTAATTCAATCCTGTTATAATAGTTGTAGCAAGCTTCAAGATATTTATTATATATTTTATATTCATCGTCAGACAATTTATCTATTGCTTTCTTAAACTCATCGAACATAGGTCCTAATGTGTTTTTACCTTGTCTTAAGTCGTATGCGATATGTTCATACTCACCGATTTTGTTTGTTTCTTCTCCGCGGAATTGTATTTCCCCCAGAGTCCTGTCTTTGTATTTTACGTTCATCTGAGCGGTTCTGTATCCGGCATTTTTAATTGATTTTGGCATTTCGTTGTTATTTTCATTCTTTAAGATTTCTTCAGGGCTTGTATATTTGGTATTTTCATAAACTTTATCCCCGATATCCGATCTTGTTGATATTGTAATCTTATCTCCAAGAACGTGGCTTAAAAGGTCAATTTGGTTAACCGTGAATTCAGGAATTCCGTATAAACCTGTGTAGTTATTTATCCCCAATATTTCAAGAGGTTTTATAGTATCATCAGTTTCCAGTCGGCTTAAAAGTCTTTCATTGGTTAAAATACCTCGATCTCTTAAATCAGAAATTGATAAATTATCCTTTTGCATTCTGTATTTTGCTGCTGACAGAACAAGTTCGTCCACTGCTTCTTGAGTTCGAGCCTCAACAAGTGGTCGGGTAAACCTTTCGAACAAATAGAAGCCCTCAAGTTTTTCGCTTTCCGTATTGAAATTTTCTTCGTAAATATATTTTTTCAAAAGTACTTTTTGCCTTTGGTTTAAAGGTTTTCCTTCAACCTCCATTTCATTTATCATTTTGTCTATATTTGCATCCGTAAGTTTTGGTAAATTGTGAGTAATAATTCTTGCCCCCACGGCATCGCCTATCCAGTTTCTTGCAGATTCATAATCAAGGTGTCCATTCTTTCTTAGCCCTTTTTCAAGCTTAGGCTCAATGGAAGCCGCACCTTTTGGTCTCATGCTAACAGTTTTAACGGAAGATAATTTGGTATGACCTTCACCTTTAATATCTTTTCCGAATATATAGCTGATTTGCTCTTTACATCCGTCAAGAGCCTTTGCGTATTCTTTCGCAAGATGTATAGATGTTGTACCGAGTTCTGCTTTTATTTTCTCAGGCATAGGTACGGCATCAGTTACCCCTTCAGGCAAATTAACATCTAATGTTCTATTATCCGCCCTAAATCTTTCTCCGCTTATCGGCATTGTAATCTCTGCTTTTGGTGAATATATGGAAATTTCAACCTCCGGCAGTATGTCGTTAATTTTATCCGAAATTATTTTTCCGGCAGTCTCAATAATTTTATCAGGATTAGTCTTGCCTTCATTCAATTTTATAGCCTGTGTAACTTCTTGCGGATAACTTTCTGCCATCGGAGAGATTGCTTCCATTTGC
>ONTD01000009.1 GCA_900320675.1 uncultured bacterium | reverse complement strand
ATAAGTTCGTATCGGGTTATAGGTTAATTCAGCCCCCAGAGAACTTGAACAAAAACAAATTAACGTAAAGAACTTAACGACTTAACGTCTTAACGACATATCTACCTTACTCCGCAATAATTAAAAATTCTAAATTCCTAGTCGGCGAGAGAAATCTCGCCGATTCTTTATTCTTTAACCGGTTTTTTCTTTTTTACAGTGAATTGATGACTTTTTTCGATAAGCTCCATTAATTTATCATCGTCTGCTGTATCATCTAATATTACTGTTATCCAGCTTTTTTTATTCATATGGTATGCCGGATAAAATCCGTTTATTTTAAGAAGTTCTTTTATCTCATCAGGATCAAGTTTTATATTTAATATCTCGGTTTCCGTTGCTGCTGATTTATCAATTTTAGATTTGTTTATGTTTGAAATTAATCCGTACCACTTCTTTGATTCCGGATTTCTGAATACACCGTAGCCCGAAAACTTTTCCCACATAAATTCCGGACGGTCGCCGTACTTTTCGTATATTTTTTCGGTTATTCTGTTAGATTGGGGGAGAATAAACAGTTGTTGTGCAAAGCACTTTTCCTTTATATCATTCAGAATTTTTTCATATTCCACTCTAACTTCCCCGACAAACGCACCTTCTTGATTTTCTAACCTTAAAGGAAGAAATTCTTCACCATTTTCTGCATCAATTACATTTCCGAAAACTTCACCTGTTTCAGCGATACTAATTTTTGCAATAAAGTCTCCGTCCATAAAAGGCATTTCTGCAGTGTATTTTTTCCCCGTTTTCTTAAACCCGAATTTCTTTATTCTCTCAAAATCAGGTATCTGTTTTTTAAATATATCACTCTCTATTGTCATTGTATTTCCTCTGTAACATCATATTATCACAAATTAATGACTTAATAAAATATCCGAGTATCCGGAGAAAACTTTACACCTGTTATTTTTTCAAAAAACCATGTATAATAGATTAATAGACAACGGAGATTAATCATGACTAAACGTATACTGGTAACAGGCGGTGCCGGTTTTATAGGGAGCCATTTATGTGAAAAATTATTAAACTACGGAAACGACGTAGTTTGTTTGGATAATTTTTTTACGGGTTCTAAAGACAACATCAGACACTTACTGAGTAACGACCATTTTGAACTTATCAGACACGATATCACACAAGAGTACAGTGCTGAGGTTGACGAAATATATAATCTTGCTTGTCCCGCAAGCCCGCCGCATTATCAATATGATGCAATCAAGACAATAAAAACTTCAGTAATCGGGGTTACCAATATGCTGGAATTGGCAATGCAATCAAACGCAACTATATTACAAGCTTCCACCAGCGAAATATACGGAGATCCTATTGTTCATCCCCAAGTTGAAAGTTACTGGGGCAATGTTAATCCTATCGGGCTAAGAAGCTGCTATGATGAAGGTAAACGCTGTGCGGAAACACTTATGATGGATTATCACAGACAAAATAATGTTGATATAAGAATTGTCCGAATATTTAATACATACGGTCCGAATATGGATATCGGTGACGGAAGAGTTGTCTCTAATTTTATTGTTCAGGCGTTAAGAAATGAAGATATTACTATATACGGCGATGGTTCTCAAACACGTTCATTCTGTTTTGTATCAGACTTAATTGACGGTTTGATCAGAATGATGAACAATAAACAGAAGTTTATAGGACCTGTAAATTTGGGAAATCCTTCCGAAAGAACAATTTTAGATTTGGCAAAATTAATTATCAATTTGACAAATTCCAATTCAAAAATAGTTTATAAGCCGCTGCCGTCAGATGATCCGACTCAGAGAAAACCTGACATTACCCTAGCTGAAAAGGAACTTGGCTGGATTCCTAAGGTAGGGATAGAAGAAGGTTTGAAACAAACCATTGAATATTTTGCCGCAAAGATCAACTGCTTACCTTAAAGCGTTAAGACGTTAAGACGTTAGGACGTTAGGTCGTTAAGTTCTTTACGTTAGTTAGTTTTTGTTCTAGCTCTTCAAAAACTGAATTTAACCTATTTCCTGTTACGAACTTATCGACTTATCGACTTTTATCCAACCCCTCACCAACGGCTGTTGAGTTTTTCAAACTCACATCCGTATCCTCT
>ONTD01000038.1 GCA_900320675.1 uncultured bacterium | reverse complement strand
TTTTATTATTATTTAATGTCTTATAATATATTAATTTACCCTTAGGGGTTTCTCCAATATAGTATTCATTATTTTTCCCTTTTAATCTGTGGAATAAAGTTATTTTTTCGAGATTTTGAAATTGTTTTTTAGGTTTAAAAATTTATACTGCTCTTTACATTTGTAACAATTTACTATATTTGGTGGAAAAAAATTTTTTGTTTATATTTTATGATAGGTGTATGGAGAATAATAACAAGAAAAATATTTTTGCTAATTTTAAAAGCTCAGAAAACAACTGGTTTTTGACGCCGCAGCAATCTATTGCTATCTCCAATCCTGCACCGGCAAAGCCCAGACTCAACGATTTAGATTCTAAAATTCTTGAAGAAAAAGCCTACCTTAAGGTTAATGATGAACCGCTGAAACTGGAATATAAAATTGAAGAAAAGGAAAAAATTCTAAACGAAATTAACGAGAAAATCCGTTTTGCAGAAAGCGTTGACAATCAGCAGGATTTGTTCACTCTTAGAGTTAAAAAACAACGTATCAATCAAGAATTAAAGGAGTTATATAAAGAATATTCCGGTCAAAACCTTCCGTCCAAAATTTCTGAAGGGGTTTCTCTTGTCAGACAAAAAAGAATGCCGGTAATTAATGCGATTAAAAAATTTATTAAACGTCAAATTCTTGCCAGAATTTCAAAAAAATTTCATTCACTTGTAGTACTGAGTGATTCTTTAGAAAAACTTGATTCGATTAACAAAAATGTTGATGAACTGTTAAAAATGAAAACCCCATACGGCGAAACCGCTCAAAACTACAAAAAATTAACCGAATATTTATACAAAGCAAACAGAATTCGTTCCCAAATCAACAAGTCAATCAAAAAATAATTGGAATTTTATCTGTGATTTATGCTATAATATTGCTATGAAAAAATTTGTTCTGTTATGCTCAATATTAGCACTTACTTCAACAATTCCGGTTTATTCCGCAAACACCGAAATGATTGAAGATTATATGGATATTGTTTCAAACGATTGTATTCTCGGAGATTATCAAGATGCAGTTAAATATTTGGATAAAGTTATACAACTTGACCCGTCTAACAAAGAATTTCCGGAATTGAAAAGTCTTTTATACCAGCTTGGTACAAAAAACCAAAAATCCTTTATTACCGGATATAATGCCGATTTAGATAAAGCTATGGCATACAAACGTCTGGGAGACAGAGTTAATCAGGGTAATACACTTAAAGAAGCTACAAAAGGCGGAAGTTTTTGGATTTATAGCGCATTAGGAGATTTTTATCGTGAAAATAAAGAGTACAAACAAGCGGTAGAAGCATATTTTACGGCATATCAGCTTGAGCCGTCCTTTACACAAGCTTTGCTCTCTATTGCTATGTGCTATTTGGATTTGGGTGAATATGAACTTGTAAATGAACCTATAAAAAGATTTTTGTATTACAATCAGCAAAGTGATTTGGCATACGCAATAAGAGCTAAAGCCTATATGGCATTAGGGCAGATGAATGATGCAGAAACCGAAATTATCACTGCTATTGCACTGAATGATGATGTTGAATATCAGCTTATGCACGGAATTATCCTATACAGAAAAGGAAATTACACCAAGGCTATAAACATCCTGACTCAAGTTGCTGAAGAGGTTCAAACGTCTGATGTATACAAGTTTTTAGGATTGAGTTACCTTGGCAGAAAAGAATATAGTAATGCAATGTTGAATTTAGATAAAGCAATCCTTCTTTCTGATGATGATAAAGAATTAATTGAGAAGTATAATGAAACAAGAGAATTGATAAAAAATATTAATACAACTAATCTGCAAAATGAAGAAAGAACGGAAGTAAAAAATATCTATGAAGACAAATCACAACAAAAAATTGAGGAAGAGTAAACCTAAAAAATCAATGTTATCACATGCCCTTAACGGTATGTTTACTATTATGCTTGCAGGACTGATGGTTTGGGGTTACGAATGTTGCAATGCGAGTGATTTAAAATTTGCACAAGTTTCAGATGTCCACTTTTCCACAAGGAATGTAAATACTTCTTTTAAGCTGACAGCGGAATCCCCAAAACTCTTAGATGATGCCATTAATCAAATTAATGAAATGCAGGATATAAAATTTGTAATGTTTACCGGCGATTTGATTGACAAATCTTTTGAAAAAGAATTATTGGCGGCACTTCCGCACGTAGAAAAACTAAAATATCCGTGGTATTTCGTTTTTGGCAATCATGATCCTTGTGTCGGCGGATATTTAACCAAAAAACTTTATTATCAGATTTTAAGAGAACATAATGCTAATTTTACCGCACAAAAACCTTATTATTCTTTTGTGCCGCAAAAAGGGTACAAAGTTATCGCTCTTGATTCTATTATTGATACAAGAATTACTTCAAACGGTGAGATTGATGCGGAACAATTAAAATGGCTTGATGAAGAACTTAGCAAGTCCAAAAAAGATGTTGTACTTATTTTTATGCATGTACCTATAATTGAACCATTCCCGAGTGATGGACACAGATTACTTAATGCCGGTGAAGTTCAGGCATTGATTGAAAAATATAAAAACCCGATTGCGGTTTTTCAAGGACATTATCATGCGAATAAAATCACTCAGCATGAAAACGTTTTATACGTAAGTTCTCCTGCACTTGTTTCTTACCCTAATGCTTTTCGCATAATTAACATTAAAAATGATAAAAAGAAGGTAATATTTGACATTCAACAAAAAAATACCAGAGAAGAAAATATCAGAAATCTCGCTAAAATGATGGTATTTTCATCTAACCTTTATACCGGTGAACCTAAAGACCAAAACGGTGTTTACGAAATTAAGAAAAAAAGATAATGAGGTTTTATAATGAGTGAATTCAAAATTAAATTCAGAGGTGTAAGAGGAAGTTATCCTGTTGTTAATAAAGATTTTATGACATACGGCGGGAATACCTCTTGTGTTGAAATTTATGTCGGCGGACATTTAATTATACTTGATGCCGGCACAGGCTTGATTAACGTTGGAGATGAGTTAACTCAAAAATATATTATGTCCGGCGAAGATAACGAAAGCAGAACGCCTATAAATGCTATCGTTTTATTATCGCACATTCACCATGACCACATTCAGGGATTTACGTTTTTCAGACCGCTTCATATTAGGTCAACTGTAGTTAACGTGTACGGAAACGTAAACTATAATGAAAATTTATCTGATGAATTGGCAACTCTCTTGTTTGGAAAATCTTTTCCGCTTGACTTAGGTGATATTGCGGGGAATTTAAACATTCATGATATTAATGAAACAGATGCAATAATTTTACAAAAAGGGAAATCCCCTATTGTAAAACGAATAGAATCAGATAATGACTTAGAAGTCGGCAAGGATGATGTTTTAATCACTTGCTACCGTTCGTACGCTCACCCTCAAGAAGGAGTGCTAATATACAAAATTTCATACAAAGGAAAAACTCTTGTATACGCTACAGACAAAGAAAGTTATCACGGCGGAGACAGGAAGTTGGCAAATTTTGCCCGCGATTGTGATTTGATTATTCACGATGCACAATATACAACGGAAGATTACATGGACGCATTTATTCCGAAACAAGGTTACGGACATTCAACCTTTGATATGGCCGTTGAATGCAGAAAACAAGTTAATGCGAAACAAATGGTATTTTTCCACTATGATCCTTCATACAATGATGAGAAACTTGATAGGATAAGAGAAGAGTACAAAAATATTGATATAAATTCTATACTTTCTTATGAAGGGTTGGAAATTAATCTTTTATAATTATATAAGTAATAGGCAGGTATTAAAGTATGAAAAAATTCTACATAATATCTTTATTAATGGCAGCAATAATGTTCTCCGGATACAAAATGACAGAGACCTACGTTATTGATTCGTCCCAAAACGCTTATATACACAATAATAAAGGATTAATTGATTTAAAAGAAGGAGCGTATTACCCGGCAGTTGAAGAATTTAAAATTGCGATAAGCTTAGCACCTAATGTACAGGCAAGTTCGGTATTTTACAATAATCTTGGAGAATGTTATATGAAACTCGGACATCCTGAACTTGCACAAGACTGTTTTGAAAGAGCATTACAACAGTTTACTTTGAATTTTAAGTATTACCAAAACCTTGCACAATGCTATTCTGAATTAGGTTATGCCCAAGAACAAATCCAACATTCATACGGAGATTCAAACCCACTGGGATTGATACTAAGAGGACTTTTGTTGGAAATCGCAGGCGATAATGTTCAAGCAATAACAACCTTAGACGAATTTATTGCAAAAGAGCCCGATTTAATAATTACTGAAGCAGTAAAACAACACATAAAGGAGCTTGTTAAAAAGACATACGAAGACGATTAAGGAAAATTTCAAATAGTGAAATGTTGCGACATGTTAAGATTTCTTAATACATTAGCAATAATTACCCTTGAAATTCCTTTAAATAAATGTATAATAATAGTATAAAGACAAAGGAGATTTTGTTTAAATGAAAAGAATAGCAATTATATTAGGCTTATTAATGTTGGCACAATCTGCATTTGCAGGCGGAACTGTTTTATTTATGAACGGCGGTTCATATGACGGCAATCCGTATCAGCAACAACAGTCATTGCCGTTAGATCCAAATGCAACATTATACACTCAAGACGGTGTATACGGAGCTATCGGAAATGCAACAAGCAGCACTCAAACAACAAGAAAATTCCGTTTAGGTCGTCAAAGTTACAACGATCCTCAAGTATACTGGAATTTCGGCAGAGTTAACTTCGGCAACGGATTTACTACTGTTGGTGGTGGCGACAAAAAGTTCTAATTTAAAGGAATATTGTGAATAAAAAATATGATTTAGGCATTGTTGGCAGTGGTCCTGCGGGATACACTGCCGCATTGCATGGCAGTAAAAAAGGTTTAAAAGTAGTTTTATTTGAGAAGGCAGAGCTTGGCGGGGTTTGTTTGAACAGAGGTTGCATTCCGACAAAAGCTATCCTTCATTGTGCTGAGGTTTTTGAAGAAATACAATCTGCAAAAGCTTTAGGCATAGAGATTTCTGATACAAAAGTTAATTTTGCAGAAGTGATTGAAAGAAAAAATCAAATTGTATCAAAACTCCGCAAAGGACTGGAATTAACAATAAAAAACAGCGGCATTGAGGTTGTAAAAGGCGAAGCCAAAATAATTAATAAAAATACCGTTAGCGCAAATTCAAACACATACGATTGCACTCAAATAATTGCTGCAACCGGTTCAGAGCCAAGAATTCTTAGAGGAATGGAATTTAACCACACAAATATTTTGAGTTCAGATGATATATTAAATCTGGATAAATTGCCTAAAAGTATTGTTATTGTTGGTTCAGGAGCCATCGGCATTGAATGGGCAAGAATCTTTTCAGGCTTTGGAGTTGAAGTCAGCATAGTTGAATTAGCGGACAACCTTTTACCTGTCGCAGATATTGAAGTCTCTAAACGTATTGAAAGAATTTTTAAAACTAAAAAAATCAAGATTTTTAAATCCGTAAAAGTTGAAAAAATTGAAGGAGAGAAAGTACACCTTTCAAACGGTGAAATTATAGAAGGTGAAAAAGTTCTTGTTGCTGCCGGAAGAGAGGTAAAGGATTTTCAAAAGATAGAGGGGGTAAAATATATCGGAGACGTATGCGGAGAAATACAACTTGCTCATTATGCGTCAAAACAGGCAATAGAAGTTATTGACGGAATAAAATTTGATAAATCGCTTGTACCTTCCGTTGTTTACGGAAATCCTGAAATTGCGTGGATAGGCAAACGTGAACAAGATTTAGAGGAAGGCAGTTATAAAAAATCTTTTATGCTGATATCTGCTTTGGGCAAATCTCATTGTGATAATTCGCCGGACGGATTTATAAAAATACTGGTACAAAATGATAAAATAGTCGGGGCACATATTATTTCAAAAGAGGCATCTTCTTTAATTCAGCAAATCCTAATTGCAATACAAAACGGCATTACCGTTGAAAAATTAAAGGAAGTATGTTTTGCCCATCCTACGTACAGCGAAGGAATATTTGAATCATTATTCGGATTATAAAAACCATTTTATAAGCGGTCTTATTTCACCGCATTCGAGTTCATATTTTTCTGCCAGCGGGCTTCTCAAAATACTGTCTATTCTTAAATTATCTCTGATTGGATTAGTTAAAAGAACTTCTTTTTTATTTTTGTCATAAACTCTACTGTAATTGAGACCGGAATTTACACACTCCGGCAATTTAATTATTCCGTCATCCACATACGCAAAACCGAATGTTCTGCATACAATCCCCCTATAATCATATAAAGAGCATTCACTATTAATAAGAAAAGGACATCTGTACGATGAAGTTTGTTTTGCATTAATCAAATTTTTTATATTCTGTTTGACTTGTTTTTGAAGATTTACGGACAGTTTTGTGTATCCTTGCATTATATATTCAGCCTCTAAACGGGAAAAAGGGTAATCCCCTATTTCACAGCACTCCGTGCATCCTTTTTTGCAGCAAATATAATCTTTTTGAGATGAATAATATTCGCTCAAGACTTTATCAAACTCAATTAAAAATTGTTTATATCTGTCAAGCATAAATTATTCCCATTTACACTTCAATACACACAAATCTTCTTGAGAGGATGCGTTTTTTAAAGCATGAACAGTAGTATGACTATCAAGATATTGTACTTGAGATATTAATCTTTCTCCGTATTTTGCCTCTTTTTTAAATGCCATATCAATGGTTTTTGGCTTATTATTATATTTAAAATCATAATCTAACGGTTCAAATGCCCAAACAATATAATTCCCGTTATTTGCATGCCGGTTAACGTCCAAATCATTGTATCTTACTTCAAATTCTTTTTCTGTATCGACAGAAGTTATGGGTTGAATTTTTTCAAAATTTAAATCATCTTCCCTTAAATCGTGTTTTTGCATATGCGGATTATTTTCTAAAGCTTTTTCGGGTTGAGCAATAGACATATCCGTAAAATCAACAAGAGACCATATACTTGAAGCTCTGCCCAACAGTTCCTTTTGATAATACAACTCAAAATCACGATACGCAAACATTCTGTTATAACCGCGAGGTTCTGTCTTTAGATGCAGATTATACAAATCTACAGGATATTTGTCAAACTCTATTCTATATTTCAAAAGAACCCACATAAGATTTTTCGGTGTAATAAATGAATATCCAAATCCCCACTCTTCTGCATTTTCACTTGCAACATCCTGAAAATAATTCAATAATGAGTATGGCTTTAAACTCTTGTCAAAATCCATTTCGGAGTATTTTACCACTATATCTTTTTCATAACCGTTTTCAATCATATAAACCTCTTATGAAAAACATTCTATCATAAAAAATATAAGTTTTTGAACTAAACCATAAAGTTAGAAGAATGATTGTCTCTACCGCCTATAGGGATCAAACTTCTGCCTTCACATTGCTTAGAGATTTGTTCTATCATTTCAGATTGGTTTTTAACAAGTTCCGGCGAGTATGCCTGATGATAGCTCTCTGTAACTTTAAGCAAATCTCCCATCTTATATTTTACCTCATCAATTACACCTTGGACATTACCGGTCCTTTCGGTAATGTAGAAAGGATGAGCAAATCCGGCGCAACACTCTTTTTCTCCGTGAAAAGCCTCAAATATATCTTCGACCAAATTTTCACATTTTTTTATTATATTACCGTTATTATCTAATTCAGGTTTGTATTTATCATTTATTGTCCTTATTTCGGGATTTTCGGTTATCCAATTTTCTATCAAATTATTTTTCTTAAACTCTTCTAAATTTAACCTGTCAGGAGCTTTAGACATAATATCTTTAAAATACTGTTCAGGTTCAAAGTTTTTAGCTTTTGCAGTGTCGCTCAAAACTTTTTTAATTTGCCCGTAATGATAAATTTGCCAATATGAATTCATCATCGGGAATTGACGGGTTTTGTCTTTTAAAAATACGTTTAGAAATTCATCTTCACTAAATTTTGTATCTGGGAATTTTTCAGACAAATCTCTTATGTAATTGCGTCTTGTTTGTATCCTTCTGTCAAGCACATTTCTAAAGAATTCTTCAACCTTAGGTGAAAACGGATTAAATCCGTATATAAGAAGTTCGGAAGTTTCACAAGGGTTAGATGTTTTATCAGCTTTTATAAGATAGCTGACCTCAGAACCTATAGTAAATTTCACGTTTTTGAATCTGGCCGGATTATTTGAAATTATTTTTAGAGCTTCTTTCACGCCGTTAGCACAATCGTGGTCAGTAAGCGCAAAAATAAATTTATCTCCTGTTTTTTGAAATAACTTATCAGCATACGCCGCTACTTGCTCCATTATTACAGATACAGGAGCTTCCCCGTCAGAATAATTGGAGTGAGAATGTAAGTCTGCCTTAAATATGCCGTTTTCAATATTTTCTTTGCTTGCTACGTAATTTTCTCTTTTAAGTTTTGAAACTGATTGTAAAAATTCTTCTTTGCTCATAATACAAGAAAGACTTTCGGGATTAATGTTTTTACCTGTATACATTTCGAGATTTGCGGCAATATTTTTCACATAATCAGATATCTTACCTGAAGCAGATGTACCCGCAGCAGAATTTGTACCTGAAGCAGCTGAAGAACTTGAAGAAACAGGAGAAGTTATTTTACCTTTAAAACTTTTATTTTTATATAGGTATATTCCGGCTGCCGCAATAGTGCCTGCTGCCGCAAGATACATTAAAATTCGATTTTTTCTGTTTGCTGAAAAATCATTACTATTTTCATTATCTTTATCATCTATCGGAGAATTTTGTGCCGCAGACTTAGAAGGAGCAGTTTTCATTGTTTGAGCGACATAGCTTCTTTTATAAGGATTATTCAATTGTGAGGAAAAAGTGATTTTTTTTATATTCATCTTAAAGTCCTCTCTATTATCCTGCGTCCTGTTTTAGTATAGAAGTTTATCCTGTAAAAATTATCAGGCAGCTCCCAGAATAACGGCATTGGGGCCTGTGCCTTATTAATATTTTTAAATAATTGAGTCTTCCTTAATTTATCAACATGTAAAAGAACATCTTCTATTTTATCTTTTATTAATGAATCTATCCATAGTACATTTGGGGCATAACCTTGATATAACCTTACCGGCTTACCTTTTGAAAGATAAATATCTATATAATTTTTTCTTATATCAAAATCCGGATTCAAGCGTCTATCTCTATCACCGTAGCATAACAAACCTAAAAGAGGTTTGTAATTCTCCTTAATATTCCTGTCGTTCGTAAAGTATGCTTTAAAATCATTTTGATCTTCACAAGAATACTTTATGAGTGTTTTTATAAATTCAAACTGTTTATTAATTGACCAAGACTCAAAATCCTGTTTCATGGTCTTTCTGATAATAATTTTACTTTTTTGTTCTTTACCGGCATTAACAGCATTTTTCATTGCCTGCATCTGCGCAACATTTGAATATTTAAAAAATTTATTATCTTCAATCTCTGCTACCAGACGCTCAAAATCAGGCGAAGTGATTAATTTTTTCCCATCTCGAACCGATTCTATAAAGTATGCAAAGTTTTTAATATTTTCTTTATTCATTGCACCTACAGGATCATCATATTTTCTTTTCGGAAGTTTACTCGAAACAAGAATATTAAATTTTGAAGCCTTTATAAGGTCTAAATATTCTTCTTGAACATTAAATTCCATTTTATCAGTATTAAATCTTATAGAATCCGTAATACCTTTTAATTTATTTAAAGTTTCTTTTACCTGATTAACAGTCATAACAGTAGGAAATGAAGTGTCGTGATTATAGCTTAAAATTCTTTGATCTGTTGCAAACCACAATTTGTTTTTAAAATTATTAACTATTTCGAACTCTCTTAAATCGTTAACTACACCGTTATTACTACTCCCCCTAAGTATAATAAACGCCTTATCCAAATCACTTCCCGGAAGAGAAAATCCCTTGCCGACAGAACAAGTTCCGTCATAGCCGGCAGCTATCACATCATAATTACTGTCATAAAATCCGGATGATACAG
>ONTD01000051.1 GCA_900320675.1 uncultured bacterium | reverse complement strand
CAGGCGGAAAAAGCGTAAGCCGGTGTGTAGTCCGAATTCGGCGACGATGAGTCGGCGAACTGAGGACGAAACACTACGAAAGCGACGTAGCGGAATTGTGTACGAGTAAAACTCGGTTAGCGAAAGACGAAATGAGTACAGGCAAAGCCGAACGAATGGCAGTCTTGAGCAAAAACAATTCCAAGACAGGGAAAGAAACTCCACAGGAGCTAAAAGCGTAAGCCGGTGTGAGTGCCGGAATCGGCTTGCGAAAGCAAGGCAAAACAGATAACAATCTGATATTAAAAAGTTTGTCTCCAACTCTGGGGAGGCAAAAAACGAGGAGAGAGGGCTTAGTGCACCGCAATTCTAAAAAGAATTGCGGTGTTCCTTTAATCTTCAAGAAAATCAGCTAAAATGTAATTACTGATAAGTATTCCGGTATTAGTAAATTTATACCCGTTCTCAGTCTTTTCAAGATGATTTGTCGAAATATATTTATCTAAAACAGACTTGTATTTTAATTCAAAATCTATTTTGAATTTTTTATTTATAAGTTCAGTGTTAATACCCTGCAACTTCCTAAATCCGAGAAAAATTTCTTCTTCCAATTGTTCTTGTATAGTAAGAGTTTTTAATTCTTTATACACAACAGGATTATTAATGTAATCTTTTAAAGATATCGGATTAGAGTACCGTTGATTGTCAATATATCCGTGTGCGGCAACCCCAAAACCGTAATAGTTTTCGTTGTTCCAATAGTTCAGATTATGTTTCGAAGAGTAATTTTTCTTGGAAAAATTACTTATTTCGTAGTGTTCAAAACCGTTTGTACAAAGTGTATTAATAGCTTTAAGATACATTTCAGCCTGAGTATCATCATCCGGCAAGTTGTTTGGATAATGAGAATAAAAATAACAACCTTTTTCGATTTTTAATCCGTATAAAGAAATATGTTGAACCCCTAAATTAATTGCCGTAATCAAATCATTTTCAAACATTTTTACAGACTGCTCCGGCAATCCGTATATAAAATCCAGACTTATATTATCAAAACCGATATCTTGAGCAAGTTTCACAACATCTTTAACTTTGTCGCCGCTATGTTTTCTGCCGATAAGTTTTAAAATATTGTCATCAAAAGTCTGACATCCTATGCTGAGACGATTAATTCCGGCAGATTTTAACTTTTTCAAATATTCACAGTCAAGATTTTCAGGATTTAATTCACCGGTAACCTCGGCGTTTTCAGATAAATTAAAAAGCCCGATAATATTCTTGAATTCTTCCGGCGACAACAATGAAGGAGTACCGCCCCCAAAATAAAGAGTATTTAATAATTCATTGTTGTATGAATGCTTAATTTCTTTGCAAAGTGCAGAAAGGTAACTATTAATCATTTCCGGAACGGGAAATGATATAAATGAGCAGTAATTGCATTTTTGCTTACAAAAAGGTATATGAATATAAGCACTTTTAGTCATAGTATAATTATTATAGTATTACGGTTAAAATTTGCAAACCGAAAATTTCTTTGATATTATCTGTTCGGTAGAGGTTAGGGTTATGAGAATAAAACAAGCATTAATATTTGGTATACTGGCAATTGCAGCAGGACTGCAAGTCGGCGCAAAAGATTTGTGGAAAAGTAATTTGCGTTCGGATTTTTTAAATAATTCAGCAATAATATATGCAATAAATATAAGAAATTTTAACGCTCAGGATACAAACGGAAATGGCATAATAGATTTTGAAGAAGGAGAAATCAGCGGGAATTTTATAAACGCAATAAACCGGCTTAGTGAATTAAAAGACTCCGGAATAACAGCATTGCACGTATTGCCGGTTACTCCGGTCGGAAAAACAAAAGCGTTAGGTACGGCAGGTTCTTTGTATGCCGCATCAAGCTTCAATTCTATTAATACTCAGCTGATGGATTATACAATAAATATGCCGGCAGAAGAACAATTCAGACAATTTATTAATGCTGCACACAGTAAAGGAATATCCGTAATAGTAGACGTACCTGCTTGCGGCTCATATGATTTGTTTTTGAAGCGTCCGGAATTATTTGTAAAAGATTCTTCAGGCAAACCTGTTGTCCCTTCGGATTGGACGGATGTAAGATTGTTTGATACCGGAGATGAAAGTAAACTTAATCCTGATGTGTTAAATTTATATAAGGGATATGTAGATTTAATGGTCGGACTGGGCGTAGACGGTATAAGAGCAGATGTGGCGCATTCAAAACCTGCAAAATTTTGGAAAGAATTAATAGATTATTCAAGAAAACAAAATCCCAATTTGCTATGGCTTGCGGAATCTTCGGATTCTTGGAAAGATGCTGTATCAGATAAAACTGTGTTTACACCATACGATAAACTCCTAAAGGCCGGATTTGACGGTTATTACGGCAGCTGGTTTAACCTGAAAAATTGGAAAACCGCAAAAGAACTGCAAAAACACGTAGAATTAAATCAGGCATTGAGTAATATCATCGGGGAAAAGAAAAGTGTCATCGGTAGTTTTGCAACACATGATGAATTAAGTCCTCTTCTTGAGAAGGGAGCACCATACGTTAGAATGATTATGTGGCTGAATGCAACACTGCCGATAAATTCATATTATGTTGACGGATTTGATACCGGAGATAAATATTTGTATTTCTGGGCAAATAAAAAAGCAAGAATCAGCTACACAGATGATGAGTATTATTTTGTTCACAGAGGAAAGCTGGATATATTTAATTTTTCGTCAAAACCGGGGAATAAAAATGACAGAATACAAGAAGAATTTGTAAGGGCAAATAATCTAAAATCCGTTGCAGAACAAGTATATAAAGACGGAACAATAAAGTTTTTAAATACATCTTCTCCTTCAGTTTTTGCTTATGCAGTAACAAATCCACAGATGACAATATTAGTAATAGGAAATTTGGATTATACTCAGGATACGGAAGTAAAGATCCATATTCCGAAATTGAAACCAGATACAAATTGTTTACCATTAGTGTTAAACAATTTACCGAATTTTGAAAAGGGTAAAATAACTACCACTTTGGATGCAGGTGAAACTCAAGTGTTAATTTTTGAAAATTTTACTATCTTGTAAGGGCAAAAAAAATTTTTCAGGGATTTTAAAACTTGATATAGGGAAAAAGGAATGGTAAGCTTACTTGAAAATATAAAAAATCCGTCTGCAGCCGTAATTGCGGTAAATAGTCCGGAAAAAAATAATAGCGAGAAGGACAAACCTGCACTCTCAGCAGAAAAAGTTTCAATAAATGAAACGACAAGTTCGGAACAAAAAAATTCGATTTCAAAACAACCGGAAGATAAATCATATTTTAATACTAAAACTATCTTAGGGACTCTTGCGGGATTGGCAGTAATCGGAACTTCGATTTATATGTTTAAATCCGGCAAAAGCAAAGAGATTAAAAATAAAATTACCCCTGAACAAATTCAAGGGGAAATTGACACGGTAAAAGAAGAAATTGCCGTTTTGAAAAAGCTTATACGCGAAAATTACGTCGCTAAAAAAAATACATTGATAAATAAACTTAACGAATTTCAAGAATTTGACTATAAATTCCCATTTGATAATCACAGTCAGCTGAGAAGTAAGATTGAAAGTTTTGAAAGCACTTCCGGCAAGAGAATATCTAATTCTCAGAACATAATAAATAATGAAAGAAAAACTATTAAGGATAAACTCAGTGTTCTTTCTAAAAATCCTGAATGGAAAGAATTAAAACTTATCAGGAAAAATTTACGAAAAATAATTTCCGACGGGAATGATATGGAGCAAGTTAAAATAGCGAATGAAAAAATTCCGATGGTTAATGATTTACTTATAAACAGAGTTTATCCGGAAGAAATGGAAAAATTCAGTTCCATATACGGACTGGAAGACTCTCAAGCATTTGAAATGATACGCAAACATTACGCAAGCCACGAAAATTTTATAAAAGAATATGACGAACTAAAAAATCTTAGTATCCCGTTTGACTATGACATAATTGACAGACGTTTTAGCCATAACGGCGAATTGTCATTGCTGGATGTATTTCCGGATGAAATTTTGTCAATAAAATCGAATTTGGAATTGATAAAATCGTTTGGTATTGACCTAAAAGGGATAAAAGAACTGGAAAAGAAATACGTAACAAAATTATCTGAACTTACGGAAGATTTCAGAAAATCAAGTGATATTGAGAAATTAAAGAATTTAACTCAGCGTTTGAAAGAGCTGAATAACACGTTTGAAAGAACAAATAGTAAAGTTTCTAAACCTGCAGCATAAAAACAATGAAAAATATTATTGTTGTGCTAAACTAAGAAAAAGAGTTAACTCAAGGAGAGCCGGTAATGAACATGTCATTAATAAAATTAATATCAATTTTGAGCGGTGTATTTGGTCTGTTATGCGGTTTTATAACGCTTTTACCATATATAGGGGGATTGGCATTTTTTATATTAATGTGTTTTGCTTCAATAATTATAGTAAGTTTTTTATTACGTTCGGGAGTACTTGTACTGGAAAGTGTACCGGAAAGCCTTACTATTGGCGGGATAATCGGGTTTATATCTTATTTCAGTTTTTCAATAGTTTATATCCCAATGATAATATTACTTGTGAAAGTATTTAATTACACCACAAATTATGGTGTGGCAATATTTGCAGGACAAGCAAATTTGTTCGTAATACTTACCCTGTCTGTATTTATCGGAATAGTTTCTGCAACAATTAATGCTTGCGGGGCTTTCGGAGTATATTACGTATCAGAACTTTTAAAAAATGTAAACAAAAAATAGAATAGCAACGGAGAAAAATATGAGCGAATTTCATTCAAAAATAAGAACAATACAATGGACTGATAACTGTTCAAGAATGGTTGATCAAACATTGTTTCCATATGAATATAAGTATGTAGACATAAAAAGCGGAGACGAAATGTTTGCGGCGATAAGAAATATGATAGTCAGAGGAGCACCTGCAATCGGGATTGCCGGTGCGCATGGTATTGTTTTGTATGCGATAGAAATTGCTAAACAAATTTCTAATAGGGATGAATTTATATCAACTCTTCTTGAAAAAGCTGATTATATGAAGACTTCCCGTCCGACTGCGGTAAACCTCATGTGGGCGGTTGAAAAACAAAAAGAAATAATAAAAAATTCGTCTTCAGGTATTTCCGGTATTGTGGAAGAATTAAAACAAAACGGAATTAAGCTTGAAAATGAAGATATTGAAATAAATAAAAAGATAGGTGATTACGGAGCGGAAGTTGTTCCAAAGGGGGCAACAATTCTTACTCATTGTAACGCCGGAGCTTTGGCAACAGTCGGCTACGGAACTGCATTAGGGGTTGTTCGTTCAGCTTATGCGAAAGATAATACTATTCAGGTTTTTGCAGATGAAACACGACCAAGACAACAAGGTGCAAGAATTACTACACTTGAGTTAACAATGGACGGTATTCCTACAACATTGATAACTGACGGTATGTGTTCATACTTTATGAAAAAAGGTATGATAGATATGGTAGTTGTGGGTGCTGATAGAATTGCCTCAAACGGAGATGCCGCAAATAAAATCGGTACTTATACAGTAGCAATTGCAGCAAAATATCATAATATACCTTTTTATGTTGCTGCACCTCTTTCAACAATTGATACCAATATAGAAACAGGTGATGAAATTGTTATTGAAGAACGCAGCAGAGAAGAAGTTACTCACATTAACGGTAAGATTATCTGCGCCCCTGAGGTTAACATAATTAATCCCGGATTTGACGTAACTCCGCACGAACTTATTGCGGGTATTATTACCGAAAAAGGAATCTTACGTCCGGATTACAAAGATTCTATAAAAGCGTTAGGCATTTAATATTTATTTTATTATATATAGTTATAAAAGTAATTGTGGTCGGTTGTAAAACCCTCGTAACCTATGTCTTGTAAAAATTCTTTTAATTTATTACCCATTGTATAATCAATTTCTACCGGAGTTTTTGAACCTTTTTCGTAGACTTGTGCATAGGTTACGTTGTAATTATTATTGGTTTTTAAGACTGCTATTCTGCCGTCTTTAAGATGCAAGGTCTCTTCCACTCTGTAATGTTCAAGTTCTCTGATGTCGCTTGTTTTAATTTTAGAACCTTTCGGGAAAATATGACGGATTGTTGCTTTTGAAGCTATACGATTACCGTAATCGTCTTTTTGTGCTTTTATTATAGTTGTTTTACCGCCTTTTCTAAGAATATTTACTTCTGTTGTAAAACCTTTTTTGTCGTACTTTGTAACTTTTGTTATATTTTTATCTGTGTATTCCTGTATTTTTTCAATAGGAGAATGAGATCTGCCGGCTTCATATTTAAGAGTTTCAACTAAGTTATCATTTTCTTTGTAATAATAATTTTTCTGTTCTGAAAGTAAATTATTGTTATCCATTTTGACAGAAGAAACCGGCCTGTTCTTGGATGCAGAATATTCAATTAACTCATAGGAACCGTCAGAGTATGATTTTCTGATAGTTTGACGCCCATATATGTCAGATTTAATTACTTCTGTATTAACAACTTGTGGTTTTTGCGGTTTTACTTTTTTGTTATTAACTTTTTGAGTTGTGAGAGATTTTCCGTCTTTGTATTCAATCAATTTATCTCCGTTAGTATTGGTAAAGGTCTTCATCGGTTTACCGGTTGCCGGATCGTAAATTGTTTTTCTAACATCACCGTCAATATTTCTGACTACAACAGATACTTTTTTGCCGTTAGGTAAAGTTTCAACAGTCATAGTTGCACCGTTAAGATTTGTTTTAATAGTTTGAGTGTTACCGTTTGGCAAAACTTTAGGTTTACCGGTTCTTGGTCTGAGAACTCTGGTAATTCTTTCTTTCAAACTTGTTATTTGATTTTCAAGAGCCTGTTTTTCGTTGGCTGCCTGTAATACAAAATTATCGTGTTCAGATGTTTTTTCTGCAAGTTTCTGTGCGGTAAGGTTTGAGTCATACCTCAATTGGTTTAATTCTCTTTGAACAGTTCCTATTTCTTTATCAGCAATATTTTTTACATTATCTGCCGCTGTTTGAATTGCCTTAGAAGCACTTTCTTTTGTTACTCCGCCTAAAGTTCTTGTTACAAGTCCTTCTGAAGCTTTATTTACAACATTTGCTATAATTTCTGTTGAGATATTTCCCATATGCTAACCTTTCATTTTCTACACTATATAATAAAAAAAATCTAAACTAAGAAATTTGTCAAAAAAATTTTGCATGTAAAGTTTTATGTAGCTTTAATTATGCGGGTGCAAAAAAATTTTTGTTTAAATTTTATAATTATACGTGTAATATTACTTAAAAAAAATTGAGTTTTCAGTTCGAACGATATATAATAACCATGCGTTTGAAGAAATAGAAAGGATTGAAACTATGGCACTGGAAATGGCTTACCCTGAGTTAGAACGAGCAATTAACCCGACTCATGACATTAAACTTTTTGCGGGACGTTCTAATCCAAAGTTGGCACAAGAAATTGCTGATTCTTTGGGAACAACAGTAGGACCTATGGTTGTGAAGAATTTTGCCGACGGCGAGATATATGTTCAGGTTAAAGAAAGTGTCAGAGGAGATGATGTATTTATCATTCAGCCATTATGCAACCCTGTTAATGAAAACTTAATGGAATTATTGATTATTATAGATGCCTTCAAAAGAGCAAGTGCAAAAACTATAACCGCAGTTATTCCTTACTATGGTTACGCAAGACAAGACAGAAAAACCTCGGGACGTGAAGCAATAACCGCTAAACTTGTTGCTGATTTGCTCACGACTGCCGGTGCTAACAGAGTTTTAGCAATGGATTTACATACAGGACAAATCCAAGGCTTCTTTAATATTTTAGTAGACCATATATTTGCTGCTCCTATATTGGTAAATTATATAAAGAGTTTAAATATCAATCCGA
The DNA here is from genome assembly GCA_900320675.1 of uncultured bacterium. Classification (GTDB taxonomy): domain Bacteria; phylum Cyanobacteriota; class Vampirovibrionia; order Gastranaerophilales; family Gastranaerophilaceae; genus UBA1221. Next base: position 4,249 of record ONTD01000051.1, on the reverse strand, counting down.
GTGAAATGGTTGCAGTATCTCCTGATATGGGCGGTGCTAACAGAACAAGATATTTTGCGAAAAGACTTGATTGCCCGATAGCAATTATTGATAAACGCCGTGATAAACATAATGAAGCGATTGCAGCTAACGTTATCGGTGATGTTGAAGGTAAAGTTTGTCTAATGTTTGACGATATTATTGATACTGCCGGTACAATTTGCGAAGCATCAAAATTATTAAAATCTAAGGGTGCAAAAGAAATTTATGTCGGTGCAACTCATCCGGTATTTTCAGGCCCTGCTATTGAAAGATTGGGTTCGGCTCCTATTACCGAATGTATTGTTACTAATACGATACCTCTTGATATGGATAAAATGCCGTCTAATATTAAACAATTGTCGGTTGCTCCGCTTTTAGCACAGGCTATCGCAAGAATTCATGATGATGAATCCGTAAGTTCTTTATTCGGTTTTGAAAAAGAAATGCAGGTATCATAGATTTTTTTGGATACGTTTTTAGTATGATTTAATGCCCATTATATCCTTAACAGCTTGACCATATTTATAAAATTTGGTACAATTTGTGGTAAAGGACGGAGATAGCTTGTATGGGATTTTTAAATATTATAAAAGATATACCTATTGATATAGTTTTTGCGCTATTTATAGGTTCATTGATATACACTATTAACAAGTATGTTTATATCAGCAAAAATTTGAAATTATTAGCAGGTTTTTTCAGCAGTTTCAAAAAAACAGACTTAAATTTCAGATTTAAAGAAATTGACGAGTGGATGACACACAATCCGTTTGTAATTGTTCCTTGGATGGATTTTAAAAACACTCTTGTATTTTCAGAATCCATTGCATTAAAAGGGCAAAATAATAATCTGACATATCAAGATGTTTCTTCAACAATACAGTATATCCAAACTACGGTTGATCCGTTGTATTTCTTTGATGAAGAGTCCTTAATTATTTCAAAATTCAATTATAAATTTGTTCAATCAGTATCAACCATTTTAACAGGTTGCGGACCGTTGTTCACATTCTTGAACATTGCTATAGCATTCGGTAAAGTAAGTTTTGCATCACAGGCACAGACATTGTCATCATTGTCAGGGTTTATCGGTTCCATGCAGACCGCTGCGTTGGTGTCCGTTGTTGCGGTATCTTGTTCATTGTTATTTATTATATTTGAAAAAATTTCATATAATGCGTTGTGTAAAAGACCTTTGTATGCAGTACAAAATGGGATATCAAGCTTATTTGATAACATCTCTTCCGAAAAATTCCTTTTAGAACTTTTGAAAGAAACAAAAATTCAGAACAATGCATTACAAAATATAATCAGCGAGTTGCCGGAAAACTTCAAGGTTGCATTAAACTCCGGTATTGCAGGCAACTTGGTTCCATATCTTGAGAATTTGATTTATGGTATGAACTTACTGAATAAAAATATAAAAGAAGCAATTGCAACAAATAAAAAAGACGATGTTGACGATTTGTTCTAAGTAGAGGGAAATAGTTTTGGCAATATTTAAGAAAAGCGGAATAAAAGAAGAAGGCGCAGACAACATATTCTGGACGACAATGTCAGACTTGATGTTGGGGCTTTGTATTGTATTTATGACGTTGTTTATTCTTGCCATGACAGGATTTACTCAAGAAACGTTGAAGCAGCAGCAACAGCAGCAGCAAACAGCAAAACAGCTGGCTGAAAAATTAAAAGTTGAAAAAATTGAGGCTGAAGTAGATATTTTCGGAAATGTAAAAATTTCGGATGTTGAATTGTTTGATGTCGGAAGTTATCAGTTATCAGCAAGGGGAAAAAAGTTTCTTGATAAATTTGCACCGATATATTTGCATACTGTATTTGAGAACGAATCAGTCAGATATAATATAGATAATATTATTGTTCAAGGTCATACGGATTCACAGACATTTAGAGATGCAAAAACTCCTAATGAACAATTTTCAAGAAACATGTTTTTAAGTTTACAACGTGCATATGCGGTGCAGGATTATATGCTGCTCCACACAAATTATGACAAAAAATATAACAATGCTTTAAGACGTATGCTTGTTGTGGAAGGCAGATCTTTTTCTGATCCTGTAAGAAAAGCAGACGGAACTGAAGATTTATCAAAAAGCAGACGTGTAGAATTGAAATTAAAAGTAAAGGGGTCGAGCTTATCTCAGATGCTCGGATTTAATTTTGGCGGAAATAATTAACGAACAATTTATTTTAGAGACGATAAACATGGTCAAGATGCATAATCTTGACATAAGAACTGTTACAATGGCAATCAGCTTAAGAGATTGCATACATCCTAACGTAGACGTTGTTTGTGAAAATATACGTAAAAAAATAAAAAAATATGCTTTCAATTTGGTTGAATATGCAAATGATTTGGAGAATGATTATTCTATCCCGATTATAAACAAACGTATTTCCGTAACTCCGATATCAATTATCGGTGAAGCTTGCGAAAATCCTGATTACGTAAAAATAGCAAAGACTTTAGATGATGTGGCAAAAGAAGTCGGAGTAAACTTTATCGGCGGATTTTCAGCTTTAGTAGAAAAAGGATTTACAAAAGGAGACAAACTTTTAATAGAAAGTATTCCTGAAGCATTAGCACAAACTGAGCGTTTGTGTGCATCTATAAACCTTGCCAGCTCAAAAGCGGGAATTAATATGGATGCAGTGCTAAAAATGGCAGAAACAATAAAGAAGGCTGCGGAATTAACCAAAGATAATGACAGTATAGGAGCAGCAAAATTGGTATGTTTCTGTAATTCCGCAAGCGATAATCCTTTTATGGCAGGTGCCTACTGTGGTTTTGGAGAACCGGAATGTGCTTTAAATGTTGGAGTTTCAGGTCCGGGAGTTGTTAGAGCTGCAATTGAAAGCTTACCTAAAAATTCTGATTTCAGTGAAATGGCAAATAAAATAAAACAAACTGCCTATAAAATTACCTCGACCGGAGAACTTGTCGGTAAAAAATTAGCAAAAAGATTAGAAATACCGTTTGGTGTTGTGGACTTATCTTTAGCGCCTACTCCTGCAGTAGGTGATAGCGTTGCGGGTATTTTTCAGGCAATGGGTTTGGAGCATGCCGGAGCACACGGAACAACGGCAGCTCTTGCAATGCTAAATGATGCTGTTAAAAAGGGTGGTATTATGGCATCGTCGCATGTCGGAGGGTTATCTGGTGCATTTATTCCGGTATCTGAAGATGCGGGCATGATTGACGCCGTAACACAAGGGGTTTTAAGCTTTGATAAACTGGAAGCCATGACGTGTGTATGTTCTGTAGGTATTGATATGGTTGCCGTTGCCGGTGATACTCCTGTATCAACTATAGCCGGTATAATTGCGGATGAGATGGCTATTGGTATGATTAATAAAAAAACTACTGCAGTACGATTAATTCCGGCAGTAGGCAAAAACGTCGGAGACAAAATTTATTTTGGCGGACTTTTGGGAGAAGCTCCAATTATGCCAATTAGCAAACTTTCATCAGAGACATTTGTGATGCGCGGAGGAAGAATTCCTGCACCTATTCACAGTTTGAATAATTAAGGAGAAATATAAGTATGGCTAAATCATTTAATGAGCTTGCAAACGCGTTAAAAGATTTAATAAAAGATTTAAATAGTGATGCTCATAATTTCAGAAGTTTTAATGAAGCACGATATAATAATTTAAAATTGACTATGGATCCTCAAACAGATCCGCAGCCTCATATAATAATAACAATAGGAGTATCTGAGGGTAAATACAGTTTAGCAACTCTTCAAAGATTGCAAGGTTCTCTCGGGCCTGATGAAAGATATATAAGCCGTTGGTTTAACAGAATTGGGGTTTTAGATAGTTTAAAAGAAGTTTGGAAGGAACTTGCGAACAAAAATAAAGAATCTGTTGATATGTCAGATCTGGATGATATTGAAGAATTAAAGAAGAAAAAAGAAAAACTGAAAAACAGATTTTCATAAGGAAAGTTATCTTTGTATAATTTAAAATATATTGTCTAAAATTTTATTTTATGATATTTTTATCACTGACAAAGCAGCCGGATAATCGCGCCTATAAGGTGAGGAAAGTCCGTGCATCCAAGGACAGATTGCCGGAGAAACTCCGGACGGTGTGAACCGGTGGACAGGGCCACAGAAAGAATGCGTAAGCCGGTGTGAGTGCCGGAGTCGGCTCGCGAGAGCGAGACGAGCAGGGCACGAACATAATAATAGCGACGTAGAAATCT
>ONTD01000007.1 GCA_900320675.1 uncultured bacterium | reverse complement strand
CACCTTCCGGTTTTACGACAACTTCCTCGCCTTCCGGCTTTTTATACTTAGAAGGTTTTTCTGCGGAGTCGCCCTCAGATAACTCTTTCACTTCTTTTATAAATCCCAGTAAATCGCGTGTAGTAACATCCTCTAAATCAAATTTTTTGAGCAAAATTTGGGCTTCTGCCTCTGATAGATTTTTCTTTTCGCCATCCAGTTTTGCAGCTTTTTTAAGCTTGCGGAACAAACTTTTTGCCTCACGCTTACTTACTCTGCCATCAGAATTTTTATCTAACAATTTGTCAAAAATGTTCTGATACGCCTCGTTCTCAAAATCCGTTTTTTCAATACCTTTTTTGATTTCACCTTTTTTTAAAGTAAAATCTTCTCCGTTTCCAAACGTTAGTTTAAAATCTGCCATATTAATACCTTTATTTTAACATCCTCTGCAAATATAAAAAAATTTTTCATCAAAGAATTGCGTATATAAGATTTATATAACGCAATTCTTTACAAAACTTTACAGATTGGCTGAATAAATTTTACTATACCGCCGGCGCAAAAGTATTAAGCACTTCCGGTTTCAGAACTTTATAATCAACAAGCAATTGAGCGTACTGCTGAGCAGGGCCGTCTTTTATCAGCCATGAATGGTCAGCTTTAAACGAAGCGTCTATAAGCTTACCGAATGCTTTTTTATCCTGATAAGTGTGAAGAGCTTCAGTCATTGCGCTTGCAAAATTCATACTGTTAGTTTTTAATACAGACTCTTTGCCGTCAACAGGCGGGACAAATTCCGAGAATATAGCATTGACCTTATGACGCAGACCGGCAACAAGTCCGCCGACTTTATTTACTATAGGAACAGAACCGCTGTTAGCTGCAATTTCCTTATGTACCAATCCGCATGGTTCAAACCAGCTTGACATTATCGTGAAATCTGACATCATTTTACAAGCATCGTATCTGCCTTTTTCTGAGAAAAGATTTGCAAAAACTATTCTGTTTGCGGCGGCCTGTCCGCCCAATTCAGGAGAACGTGCAACTTTTTCTTTAACTTTTAAAATTTGGTCTATATACTTTTGTTCACCGATACCCTGAGCGTAAAATACCGGATAATTTCCGTCAGGAAATTTATTCATTTTCAAAAATTCAACAATAGAATCGGCAAAAATATCTAACCCTTTTTGATCAACAATACGGCCTGCGGTTGAGAATATAGGAGTATTAATATCTACACCGGTCAAGTCCGTCTTGTCAATTGCGGAAATTCTCATAGGATTTTCTTTTTTATTTGCAACATCTGCCAATACTTTTTCTAAAATAGCAGCCTTGTTATGGTTGTGCCATTCAAGAACATCATCTCCTTCTTTGTATATACGGAATTTATTTCTGTCTATCGACAAATTGTCGGCAAGTTGAGTAATTTTTGCTTCCGTAATAGTATTGTTTACTCTGTCGCAACCGTTTGCGATACCGACCATTGATTTTGTTTTGCTGCCAAAATCACCTAGATTTTCAGAAATGAAGTTTCTAAGCCTAAATAACTCAAAGTTTGAACGACCGAAAACTCCTTTTGTTGCAATTTCTTTGTTATACTCTCCTGAAACAGGAATTACAACATCGGAATACGCAGCAACCATTGTTTGCGGGTTCATACAATCCTTATGCATTAAACCGTTCCAACATTTTGCAGGCAATTCATATTCTTTAGGGAGTTTCAAGGCTTCAACTGATGGCATATATGCGTTTGGAACAATTTTTGCGGCATGTTCACCAAACAGAACATTGAAAAGTTCCGAGGCTTGATAGAAATTAGTACCGGATTCGTTTGCATTATGCAGAATTGTAAATACAGGAGTATTTAACAATTTTTCTGCGGTTTTGTCGGTAATATCGCCGGCAGCCTTTTTAGCATGGGTAAGGAGTTTCATCATTGCACTTATACCGCCGGTATGCCAATCATTTCCTATAATTATATCAGCGCCGAGTTGTTCTTGTGAAAATTCATGACTCTTAATTAAGCCCTCATAGAAGAATTTATCAAAATACGTAAACCTTTCTGTTTCTCCGGCGTTATGGGTGTAGTTGTTATAAATATTTTTGTTAATTTCCCCGTTAACGCCGCTAGGCCCGCTCATATTAAACTTGTCATTTTTATAGAATATAGTATCGAATTTGATTTTAGCACGAATTTCACTTCCGATAATATTTTTCTGTTTGTCGATAATGTTTTCAACCCCGACATGAAGAATACCGTTATCGTAGGTTTTGCCCTTTGCAATAGTTTTTTCAATTATCTTTAGGTCTGCAGGTTTCAGATATTGCCTCATAAGCCCGAAATCAACTACTTGCTCCATATTTTTTGCCACAAACATTTCAACTTCTTCATTAGTCTTATTTGTAGCGGTATAAACAGGCAACTTCATTGTTCCGATGTGTTTTAGAGGAGTTTTCGTTATAGGGGAACCGTTAGACAAGTATTGATATGTATCATTACCGATTTTTCTTAATTCGGTAAAAGTACTTGTACCTGATTTCAGGTTATGCTCAATTTCCCCCATATACATAGGCATATCAACAATCAATTTAGCCGGCTGCTTGTTGTTAATAAGAGCGCCGATATTTGCAACGACTTCTCTAGGAACAACAGACATTCCTCCGGTACTCGCAATACCTTTGAATTCAGAGGTCGGAACTCTTATGGTTACCATATCAGGCGGAGTTAATTTTGCTCTGTCAGTTAATCCCAGCATTCTTTTGGTAGCTTCAGATCTTAGAGCTTCATTGAGTTCTGACTCATATTTTCCGTAACCGTGCATATTAGAAGCAAGATTAAGCTTTACCCCATTAACTTCAACTTCGTGAGTGATAAAATCAGCTTTTCCGATAACCGCAACGGTTTTTGCTCTTGCAACAGAGACTGCATCATCAGCAGCCGCTTTAATTTCTTTTAAACCTTTATTTATACCGTCAATAATTCCGTTGTAATGTTCAATGAGATTTTGTCTTGCGGAAGCCTCACCATCAACACTACTTTTTATAGTCTCAATAGCCGTTTTTGTTTCTTGCTGAATATCTTTAAGCCCTGTATCAAGCTTTGTTCCGATTTCTTTAGACAGTTTTGATGATTGTTCATTTACAATTTTAGAACTTTTACCGCTTCTGATAAGGGCAGCTGTACTAAGTCCGGCAGCCACTAATGCAAGTCCCGCCCCAATATATTCAAAAGGAGTTGGTTTTGCCGAAGGCAAGTTAGGGTATCCTACAGACATTTGGTTAGGGACAAAAGGAGTCATCTGCGGCGAAGTTATAACTTGTTGCGGCATAACTTGCGCAGAAATTTGAGGCGGCTGGGGAGCCTGCGGCACAATTTGTGCAGCATTTGATTGATTTGCTGAAGTACTGTTACTTTGACTTGCATCAAAAGTTTTACTCTTGACACTATCAAGCATAGACGACGTGAACGACACTTTCTTAACATCAAGACTCATTAGAAAACTCCTTTGGTAGTAACCCATATACTCAATACACGTAAAGAGATTTTTTTGCCGATATGCAGAAAAAATTACGGCAAATCTTTACAATAATTAATACAAATATATGATAATACAAACAAAGTAAAAAATACAAGATATTAAACAAAATTAATAAAGTAAGGTATTGACATTGAAATATGTTCTTGATAAATTAGAAATTGCTGAAGTTCAGAACGAAGCGTCGAAAATAGATAGTATGGAATAAATAAGCGCCTGTAGCTCAGCCGGTAGAGCAATCCCCTTTTAAGGGAGAGGTCGCGCGTTCGAATCGCGCCAGGCGCACCATTTAAAAGATAACCTTT
>ONTD01000114.1 GCA_900320675.1 uncultured bacterium | reverse complement strand
GCGGCTCTTCTTGCTTTGGAGGGGCTTAAAAATGGGTAAAGCAAAACGTAGAAGTTTGCATCTCGGAATTAATAATCAGATTAGTAATTTATCAAGAGAAGATGCTGTAGAACGTGTTGTTTCTATGCTTAAAAATCCTGATGAATATAAAAATGATGTTTATAATTTAGTTACTCTGTTTGGAATGTCTGCGGAAGAATTATTAGAGGCAGGTGCCGCATATGAAACAGTTATGAGTTTAAAAGGTATTGTGATGGAATAGGTAAAAATAAAGCTCTTTCTTGTAGAAAGAGCTTTATTAAAATATTTTATTGGAAATCAGAATTAATATCCGATTGTTTTTAAAGTGTTGTTAGGTACTGAAGAGCCTGCATTTTTTGTGCTTGCACTATTTGCCTGTTGAACACTTTGACGTTGTTGTTGAGGAGTTTGTCTGTAATATCCCCAAGTAGTGTTAATCGGATTGTCATCACCCGGATATCTTTTTGGAGTCAAACTTCCTGAAGGTGATGATGAAGTATTATTATATGTTCCGTTTGTTGCTGCAATTTGGTTTGCTCTTGCAGTGTTATTAATATATTGTGATGAAGCAGATACCCCAACTGTTTGGAGTGTTCTTTCTGGAACAAAGTATCTGTTATCATTTTGAACTGCAACAGGCTGCTCGTATGAAGCGTTGTTATTATTAGCAGAAACTCTTTTAGCCTTGCTTGCTGCCGGAGTTCTTCTTACTGCAACTCTTGTAGTTTGAGTTTTTGCAACTGTTTGCGGTTTCTGTTCGGAAGCTGAAGGTGTTGCCGCTGCTTGAGGAGTAGTTTCTTCATCAGCAGGTCCGAAGAATTCTTCATCAGCCAATTTCTTTTCTTCAGCAGTTTGAGCATCAGATGCAGCAATTTCATTGTCTTGAACTTGAACTTGTTCTTGTTTCAAGTCTTCTTTAGGTATTGGTTGTTTTGCTATAGCAGAACCTGAGTGAGGTAAGCAGCAAAGTAACATAATTACCTGAAATATAACTACAAACATTGCTTGAGGACCGAAGTTCCATAATAATCTTTTTGCATTAGGTTCAGCGCCTTCTTCCTCAGACACATCTGTTTGAGGCTGTCCAAGAATCATATGTAATAATTCTCCTGCAAAAATACCTAATCTTGTTGCTAAATAAATTAATCCGCAAGCTGCGATAAACGGAATTTGTAATTCACCTTTCTGGTTTAGTATGAAAGCATATCCAATCATAATAACAGTAAAGATGTCATACAAATTAGGTAATAGTAATAATAAAAATCTCATTATAATGTTTCTCCTTTAACTATTATTTTCCATTTTACTTTATACTACATTATTTTTGCTAAATTGTAAATATTTTGTGAAGTTTTGGTTAATAATATATTTAATAATGTTTGTAAAAATTTTTTTTGCTATTTATTTTTAAAACATTGTAAAGTCTTATATTTTCTTGACATTGGTTGTTTGACTATAATATAATTTAAGCGTGAAAATAAAAATTATGAGACTGACTTAGGGATAACCCCCTTTCTGAAGAGAGGACTAATATAAATGAAGAAAAAAATAATTATAATAATATTAGTGATATTGGCTGCTATTGGTGTAAGGTATGGAATATCATTATTTAATGCTATGCAATCGACAAAAGCCCAAAAGGCACAAAAGGCTCCGGAAGTTACGGTTGATACAATAAAAGATACTGAGATAATAAGAAGTTACGAAGCACCGGGACGCGTTGTCGCAAAATATAGAGTAGATGTTCTTGCACGTATCAACGGCTATTTGCAAAAAAGTTATTTTAAGGAAGGTGATTTTGTTAAAGCAGGGCAAACCTTGTTTCTTATAGAACCTGCGGAATATTCAAATGCGGCAAATGTTGCTAAGGCTGATGTGGAAAATTTGAAGGCTCAATTGGAGTATGCGGAAAAACAATTGGCCAGAGCGGAAGAATTGGTTAAGAAAGATTATATCGCGAAGTCTCAGTATGATAATATTCTTTCCCAAAGGGATTCTTTAAGAGCTCAATTGGCGTCTGCAAGATCAAGATATAATGACAGTAACAGAAATTTATCATATACAAATGTAAAAGCTCCTGTGGACGGGCGTGTTGGTATTATTGATGTAACTTTAGGTAATTACGTTTCCCCTTCATCAGGACCTTTAACAACAATAAATAGCACTGATCCGATTTATGTTACTTTCCCGTTGGAATCTACCGATTATAACGCATTGGCTCAGGCTGACGGTGCTGATAACAAAAACAGAAGAGTTGAAGTATATTTTTCCGGCGGTAACAAATATGAGTTGGAAGGAATTCAGGATTTTATAGATAATAAAATTGATCCTTCTACGGGTACTGTTACTCTTCGTGCAACCTTTAAAAATCCTAACAATCAATTGCTGCATGGAGAATTTGTAAATATTAAATTATATTCAAACAGACCGGTAAAAACTCCGATTGTTCCTCTTGTTGCGGTTCAGGAAAATCAAGCGGGTAAGTATGTGTATAAAATAGATGAACAAAATTTACCTCAGTTAGTGTATATCAAAGTTTCAGGGCAACATGGTGATAATTGGATTATAAAAGACGGGCTGAAAACCGGTGATAAAGTTATTGTAGACGGCATACAGAAGGTTATGCCTAACACTCCGATATCCATAAAAATGAAAAATTCTGATAAATCAAACTAAATTTTACCCCTTAAATTATAGGAATAAAACAAAATGAACGAAAAAAATCAAGGTAACTTATTCATACAAAGACCGAAGATGGCGATAGTAATATCTTTGGTAATTATGCTTGCAGGCATGTTGATGATGACTCAGCTTCCGTTAGAGGAATACCCTTCGATTACTCCTCCTCAGGTTGTTGTTACGGCAACATACGCCGGAGCAAGTTCTGATGTAGTTGAATCAACAGTTGCAGCACCTATAGAAGCCCAATTAAACGGTACTGATAACATGATTTATATGTCGTCAACTTCAAGAAATGGGCAATACCAATTAACTTTGTATTTTAGAATAGGTACAGATCCTGATATGGCGGTTGTAAACGTTCAAAACTCGTTACAACTTGTTACCCCGAGACTTCCGGAAGATGTCCGCCGCTATGGTCTTTCTGTAAGAAAATCAACAGGCGGCCCCGGCATTATGATGATATCGGTAAATTCTCCGTCAGGTACATATGATTCTTTGTATATTGCAAATTATGCTTCTATATATATTAAAGATGAAATTTCCCGTATACACGGTGTCGGTACGGCTGCGGTATTCGGTTCTTCCGATTATTCCATGAGAATTTGGCTGGATGCTTCAAAGATGGCTAATCTGGGTATCTCTGTAAGTGAAGTAAGTTCGGCCATTCAATCTCAAAACTTGCAGGCTCCTGCCGGTGATTTGGGTGTTGAACCTATGGTTAATAAGCAGCTCATTAAATTAACTTTGAGAACAAAAGGAAGATTGCAAACTCCTGAGCAATTTGAAGATATAATTGTTCGTTCGAAACCCGACGGTTCTCAAATTAGACTGAAGGATATTGCAAGAGTTGAATTAGGGGCTGAAAGTTATTCGTATTTTTCTCGTATAGGCGGGAAAAATTCGGCAATTATTTCGGTTTCTCAAATTCCTGAGGCTAATGCAATTGAGCTTTCTAACCAAATAAGGAAGAAAATGGTTGAATTGAGTAAGAGATTTCCTCAGGGGATAGAGTATAAAATTCAGCACGATGAAACAACCTATGTTCGTGAGTCTATTAAAGAAGTTATAAATGCGATAGCTTTGGCGGTTTTATTGGTTGCTATTGTAACTTATTTGTTTTTGGGAACGGCAAGAGCTGCGTTTATTCCAATATGTGCAATCCCGGTTTCTCTGATCGGTGTGTTTATATTTATGAATTTGTTAGGGTTTTCAATAAATTTGTTGATATTATTCGGTCTGGTGTTGGCGGTTGGATTGGTTGTTGATGATGCTATTGTTGTATTGGAAAATACGCAGAGACATATTCAAGACGGCAAAGCTCCGAAAGAAGCTACAGAAATTACTATGAAAGAAGTGTTCGGAGCTGTTTTAGCTACTTCGTTAGTATTGATGGCTGTATTTGTTCCTGTTTCATTTATGGAGGGTATTACAGGGCAGATGTTCAGACAGTTTGCTTTGTGTATTGCATCAGCTATCGGATTGTCGACGGTTGTTGCTTTGACATTGTCTCCGGCATTGTGTTCTATGATATTGAAGACAGGTGAAGAAACGGCGGATTTTGAATTTATTCGTAAATTTGATAATTGGTTTAATAGCGTAAGAGATAAATATTTAGAGGGAGCAAAAGTCTTTATAAATTCATCAAAACTTACGTTAGGCGTATTTTTTGTAATCGTATTATTTATTTTTGTAATGTTCAAGATACTTCCGACAGGGTTTTTGCCAAATGAGGACAGAGGTGTAATATTTACTCAAATTCAATTACCTGACGGCTCATCGGCATCAAGAACGGATATTGTTGCAAAAGAAGTTGAAAAAAGACTCTTGGAAATTCCGGGGGTAAAAAATACGATTACACTTGTCGGATTTGACGGAGAAAATACATCGTTTGTTGTTGCGGAATTAGACGAGTGGTCGCACCGTAAGAAAAAAGAATTAAAAATGAACAGTATACTTGAAAAAGTTCAAAAAGAATTCGCGAATTACCCTTCGGCAAAAATAGCTTCATTTGTACCGCCTGCAATAAGCGGTTTAGGTATGGTCGGCGGGTTTGAGTATCAACTTTTGGACAAAGGCGACAGAACCCCGCAGCAATTATATGATGAAGCAGTTAAATTGGTTAATGCGGCGTATAAAGAAGATAAAGAAACTAATGCAATATTTACGGTATTAAACTTTACTTATACCGCAACATTACCTCAATTAATGATTGATGTTGATGCTTCAAAAGCTATGGCTCAAAATGTTTCATTGACCGAGGCTTATAGTGCTTTGGCATCATATTTCGGAAGATCTTATATAAATGACTTTAATAAATTGGGACGTGTATTCCGTGTGTACGTTCAGGCGGATGCACCTTTCAGAGAAAAACCTGCTGATTTGGATAAAATATTTATCAAAAATAATCAGGGTAAAATGGTTCCTTTGTCTGCTGTAGTGAAGGTTAAGGAAGTTGTGGGACCATACAGTTTGACAAGATTTAATATGTATCCGGCGGTAACTATTAACGGGATGGTTCGTCAAGGGATAAGTTCCGGTGAATCAATGGCTAAAATGGCAAAGATTTCGGATAAAGTATTACCTAAAGATATGGGTTTTGCTTGGTCAGGGGCTTCGTTGCAAGAATCTGAGTCAAGCGGTCAAATAGGTCCGATTTTGGCGATGTCATTAATATTTGTATATCTGTTCTTGGTTGCATTATACGAAAGTTGGATGTTGCCGATGGCGGTTATGCTTGTATCTCCGATAGCGTTGGTAGGGGCATTATTCTTCCAATATTTGGCAGGATTTTCTCTTGATTTGTATTCTCAAATCGGATTGGTAATGTTAATCGGCTTAAGTACAAAGCAGGCAATTTTGATTATTGAATTTGCAAAAGATGCTCACTCAAACGGTTTACCTGCAAAAGAAGCTGCGACTCAGGCTGCACGATTAAGATTTAGGGCGGTTATGATGACAAATATAGCGTTTATCCTCGGACTTTTGCCGTTGGTGTTTGCTACAGGTGCAGGTGCAGCCAGCCGTAACTCTGTTGGTATGACAGTTATGGGTGGTATGATTGCGGTTGCTTTTGTAGGTACTTTTTTAGTTCCGGCGTTTTATGTTATGATTGAAGAATTCAAAATGTTTACGGCAAGAAAATTTGGTAAAAAAAAGGATAAAAACAATAATGTTTAAAAAATTACTTATAATTACTCTATTGGCAGGTATGTTTAATTTACCGAGTTTTGCGAAAGATAAAAAAGATATCGGCAATAATATAAATGATAAGGAATATCCTTCTGCGGAGAAGGTTTTACCCCAAAAAAAAGCTGAATCGGAGCAGCCGTTAACGATATCCGGTTCTGTTGAAAAAAATGTCGATATGACTTTAGATAAATGTATAGAACTTGCATTAGGAAATAATCCTCAAATTAATGCTGCATTTCAGGATGTTTTGGCATCTGATGCAAGGATTAAACAAGTTTGGTCAAACTATTTCCCTCAGCTGAATTGGCAATCGGGTTATACGAGAATAAGACAGCTGCAGTTGTCGGATGTGTTCCGTGAAAATTTAACTTATAACTATTGGTTGATGGGACAGGTAACATTGCAGCAAATGTTATATGATTTTGGAGTTACTCAAAATCAGGCTACCATCAAAAAACTTGATTATGAAGCTTATAAAGCAACGCTTACTGCAGTTATAAATGATATAATATACCAGACTAAGGATTCTTATTACAGTTTGCTTCTTGCGTTAGAAAATAAAAGAGTAGCCGAAGATAATGTTAATAAATACGAATTATTTTATAATCAGGCAAAGGCCTTTTATAAGATAGGTATGAATCCTAAGGTGGATGTTACTATAGCACAATCTAATTTATCAAATGCGAAACTTCAGCTTATACAGGCGGAAAATTCCGTAAATCTTGCTATTGCACAGTTGAATAATGTTATGGGGGTTCCTTTTATTGATAAATATGATGTTCAGGAACGATTAAATTATACACCGGTTGACATAACTCTAAATCAGGCTGTGGATATAGCAAGAGACTCAAGACCTGAGTTGAAGGCAGCTGAATTAAGGGTTGAAAGTGCAAAGCAAACAGTAAAATTGGTTAAAAAATCTTATTTTCCTACTTTATCTGTTGAAGGTCAATACCAGCGAGGCGGCAGACATATAGATAGTAATTACGGTTACAGTGTCGGCGGATATTTGACTTTCCCGACGATAAACGGAGCGTTAATAAGAAACGAAATTAAAGAAGCTAAGTATCTTTATGACAAGGAGTTAGCAAATGCACAAAACACTCAAAATGCAATATATTTAGAAATTCAAAATGCTTATCTTACTCTTACGGAGAAAAAGGCCCAAATTCCTGTAGCTATATTGCAAGTAAAACAAGCGAAAGAAAATTATGAGCTTTCGTATGGCAGATATAGGGTAGGTGAGGCAAGCCCTATTGAGCTCAGAGAAGCTCAGGTTACTTATCAGGAAGCTCAATTAGCTTATTATAATACTTTGTACGGATATAATTCGGCAAAAGCTTCGTTGGAAAAGGCTATCGGGAAAAATTTGGTGAACGAAGAGTGTCCAATTGAATTGAAAAAATAATAAATTCATCACGATGAATGATTGCAGGATTTTATAATATTGTTATTATTATCCGGTAATACTAGATTACAGGAGATTTCTATGCAGAATTCCGCTTATAATGTAAATGATTCTATCAATATGATGAGTGTTGAAAGAGAACTAAGGAAATTTAATTGGGGTGCCTTTATATTTGGTGTAATATGGGGAATTTTTAATAAGGCATTTAAAATTACTTTTTTATTGTCGCTTATTTTATTTTTTACTATATGCGTATGTATTTGGATTCTTATGAGTAATGTGATTTCAGGGAATACTTCAAATTTTCTTCCGTATATAGTTTCAATAGTAATACTTGCAATTACAATGATTTTTATACCGGTATATATAGGCACTTCGGGCAACCGTTGGGCATGGGAAGGGAAAAAATGGGATAGTATTGAACATTTTACCCACGTTCAAAAAAATTGGGCAATTGCTGCACTTATTTATTGGTTGGCCTTTTATATATTACCTGTAGTTGGCTCAATTTTATTATTCGGAACATCAATGCTTGTGATGCTGAATCAATTAGGAAGTATTGACGGAGAAGCATCAATAACCGGAATTAATCAGGTTGTACCTGAAGAAAACTTAGTTATAAATTCATTTTTATCTGAGAATAATTTCGTAAATGCACGTAGTGCAGGCGATATGGCGGAATTTATTGTTAGCGGATACATTGATCCTGACGGCAGAAAATATTTGTTTTATAATTCGACCTCAGTTGTGTTGAGAGATGATGAGGGGTTTGAACCTGTTAAAAAAGTTTATAGTTTTAACAAGCAAAAAGGCTTATGCAATTTGGAGAAAAAGAATTGCTCTGTGTCGTATTATGAAATAGGTGCAGAAGGTGTAACCCCTGTATCAAAAACCTATTTTGATTCAACAGGTGCAACAAAAATTGTAAAACTTGTAAAGAAGAAATAAAAAAAGTTCCTTTTAAAGGAACTTTTTTTATGACAAATCCCATCTGCCGCAAGTACCGCCCCAGCGAGCAATGATATTGCCTTTGATATCTTTGATCTTATCGTAATGAGGGACTTCTCCTTCCCCTTCGATAATGGTAATTACTTCACAGTTGTTTGAACAGCCGTTGCAATCGCAGGTTATTGAATGGAAGTGCATATCCCCGACTTCCCAACCTTTGAATTTTGTAGGAGCTTCTGTGTATTGATGGTTTTCCATTGCAAGAAGTGCAGCTCCGATTGCGCCCATCGTTTGGTGGTGATCTGGTACTATAATTTTTGTTTGAAGCTCTTCTTCAAAAGCTTTGACCATGCCTATGTTGCTGGCTACCCCGCCTTGGAATGACACAGTTGGCAGTAATTCCTTACCTAATGCAAGATTGCTTAAGTAATTTCTTACAAGTGCCTGACATAATCCATACAGTAAATCTTCAACAGGATAACCAAGTTGTTGTTTATGTATTAAATCGCTTTCCGCGAAAACTCCGCATCTGCCGGCTATTCTCGCCGGATTTGTTGACTTTAGTGCAGTCGGACCAAATTCTTCAATTGGTACATTAAGCCTTTGAGCCTGATGGTCAAGAAAGCTTCCTGTGCCTGCCGCACAAACGGTATTCATCGCAAAATCCGTAACTATACCGTCTCTTAAAATGATGATTTTGCTATCTTGTCCTCCGATTTCAAGGATAGTTTGGACTCCCGGAACATAAGTGCTTGCAGCAACAGCGTGAGCGGTTATTTCATTTTTTATTACGTCTGCCCCTGTCAAAGAACCGGCTAAAGCCCGTCCTGAACCGGTCGTACCTACTCCCATTACATTGTAATCGGTAAGTTTTTTATTATATAGTTCCTTTAGTCCTGTTTGTACGGCTAAAACAGGTTTCCCTGCGGTTCTTAGCATGTAACTGTCTACATATTTGCCATTTTCATCAACTAATGCAAGTTTTGTGGTTACAGATCCTACATCTATCCCTAAATATACTGTTAAGCTCATCTTTGTTCCTTTTTAGTCTTATTGTATGTGTTTATCTTATTTTATCGTATCACAAAAATTCCTAAATCGATTTATTAATTCAATATTTTAAGGTTAATCTTAATAATTTATAAAATTATTTTATCGGGTAGTTACAAAAATAAATTTATTGTGCTAATATGTTGTTGTAGAAAACGAAAGGTAATTTCCTATTATGAATAAAACAAAATTAATTACATCTGTAATGATAATAGTTATGGCATTTGGAATTCAAGGTTTTACGAATGCTCAGGATAGAAATTTAGATCCTATTCAGACAATAAATCGTATAAATTCAACTACTTCTAAGCCTGTAGGAACAACTAAGATTGCAGCTAATCCGGTTGTAAATCAACCTGTTACTCAGCAAAGGAATGTTTCCAAAAGTTATATTACCGTTACTCCGGTTGCAATTGTTCAGCAGCCTAAATTTTATCTTGGTAAAAATGTAAAATTTAAAGCAAAATTTGATAAGTTTTCTACATTAGGTTTGGATTACAGACCTGCTTTTAGAAGTTCTGAAAAGTACATTTCTCTGTTAATTCAAAGACCGGATATTCCGGGGAGAAATATTCCGTTTTCTGAATTAAAGATTTTTGTTGACAGAGAGAGTGCAGAAAAACATATAGACTTAAATGCAGGTGATGAGATTGAGATTTCAGGTCATATTTTTTCAATAGCACTCGGCGATCCTTGGATGAGTGTTGAAGAATTTAATGTTTTGAAATCAACACCGGTAAAAATTAAGTAAGTATGTGATTTTTCTGTATAGTGGGGGTTAAAGAATGGCAGATACTGAAAATAATATGAAGCATGATGTGTTTCTGACAATTCACGGACATTTTTATCAGCCGCCGAGAGAAAATCCTTGGTTGGATGCCATTGAACTGCAAGACAGTGCCTTGCCTTTTCACGATTGGAATGAAAGGATTAACAGAGAATGCTATAATCCTAATTCTGTTTCAAAAATAGTTGATAGCAGAAATAAAATTTTGGATGTCGTAAATAACTATGAGTATATGAGTTTTAACTTCGGGCCGACATTATTATCGTGGATGGAAAAATGTGCACCTCATACCTATGAAAGAATAATAAAAGCCGATATTGAGTCAAGAGCTGAGCATGAAGGTCATGGAAATGCCATGGCTCAGGTTTATAACCATATGATTATGCCGCTTGCAAATGAGCATGATAAGGAAACTCAAGTTAAGTGGGGTATTTTTGACTTTGAATACAGATTTGGCAGAAAACCTGAAGGTATATGGCTTGCTGAAACCGCAGTGGACGATGATACATTGAGAATTTGTGAGGCTAACGGTATCAAATTTGTTGTTCTATCTCCGTATCAGGCACAAAAAATCAGGCAGGAAGGAACTGAACAGTGGCAGGATGTTAGCTGGGGTAATATAGATCCTGCACGTTCATATAGGTATTATATTAAGTCTGCCGAAGGTAAGTATATTGATTTGTTTTTCTATGACGGAGCAATTTCCCGTTCGGTTGCATTTGATGAATTACTTAAAGACGGAAACAAATTTATAAAAAGATTAAAAGAGGGGGTTTCTGATTTAAGAGATTATCCTCAGTTAATAAATATTGCGACAGATGGTGAAAGTTACGGACACCACACAAAATTCGGTGATATGGCTTTGGCCTATGTTGTAAAGGTTAGAGCTGAAGCTGAAGGTTTTAAGATTACCAATTATGCAGAGTATCTTTCAAAGTACAGAAGTGATTATGAAGTTGATATAAAACAAGCTTCTTCTTGGAGTTGTTTCCATGGCGTCGGCAGATGGAAAGAAGATTGCGGTTGTTCTACAGGCGGGCATCCGGGTTGGAACCAAAAATGGAGAAAACCTCTGAGAGATGCTTTGGATTATTTGAGAGATGAACTTGTTAAAATATTTGAAAAAGAAGGTGTAAAATATTTTGATGATGTATGGGCTGTTCGAAATAGATATATACAGGTGATTTTAGACAGAAGTCGTATAAGTTTGGATAAATTCCAACGTGAAAACTTTAGGGAAAATCTATCTGATGATGATAAAGTTAGAGCTATGGAATTGCTTGAAATTCAGCGTCAGGCTTTGTTAATGTATACGAGCTGCGGATGGTTTTTCTCCGAAATTTCCGGTATTGAAACTGTTCAAATTATGAAATATGCGGCAAGGGCAATGCAGTTAGCTGCAAAATTCAGCGGTAAAAATATTGAAAAGAAGTTTTTAGAAATACTTGACGAGGCAAAGAGTAACATTCCGGAGCATGGAACGGGAAAAGATATTTTTGAAAAATTTGTAAGACCTTCAATCGTAACATTAAAGCAAATAGCTTGTTTGTGGGCGATATCTTCAATTTATCAGGATTTTGAGGATGAAGAAAATGTATATTGTTATATTGTCGACAAAAAAGATTATCAAAGGGTTCAAAAGGGTAATTCTACACTTGTAATGGGGCATATTGAGGTTATGTCGAGGATTACTTTACAAAGGTCAAACTTGGTATTTGCTCTTATGCAATATTCTGATGGGGATTTCCATTGTGCAATTAAGGAATATTCTGATGAGGATGAGTACTTGTCTATGAAACAGCATCTTACAAGAATTTTTGTACTTAATCCGATAACAGAAATTATTCGTTCTCTCGATGAATATTTTGGCAAAGAATACTTTACATTAAAGGATATATTTATTGAAGAACGCAGAAAAATACTACAACTTTTATTGAGGGGCAGACTTGAAAAATTCTCTCAAACATATCAAGAATTGTATCAAGAGGGGAAAAGTTCTATATCTCAGATGCAAAATCTCGGGGTTGCTCCGCCTGAAGAATTTAAAATTGCTGCAAGATACGCTTTGGGTAAGAAATTTAATGATATCGTAAATGCTGCCGGCGGATATATAGACGAGTCTGATTTACAGGTGATTGAGGCTATAAATTACGAAGCAAAAGCTTTGGATGTAAAACTTGATAAATCTCAATCAAGCCGTATTTTTGCAAAGAAATTGGAACAAAATATAAATCGTTTGGCTTATAGTATGGAAGGCCAGCAAGCCGAGGTAATTCTTGAATTGTTTGATTATATTGAAAAAATGGACTTAGAGATAGATATTGCTGAGGCGCAAAATACTTACTATAACAGGATTTACCATAGAATTGGCGAAATTATTGAGGTTGGCAAAAAATCAAAGAGAAAGAGCGAAAAATTGTTCGCTCAAATGCTTTTGGATATAGGCGAAAAACTCAATATTAATACTGATTTTTATAAAACGATTTTGGAACGTGAATTATAAGTGTAATGCGTAAGAATTTTTCACGTTTGGGTAAGCAGTTAATAAGGTGATTAAGTATTTTATGCGATTCATTATTGCAATTTATGCTTCTCGCGTGTGTACTTATCACCTTATCAACTTTAAACCATAAAACAAATATGTAATTAATTGTATCTATATATTAACGTGAGGGACGTTTGCTGCTCGGTTTAATAATATAAGTCTATGTTTTTGTGAGTTTGCTTATATTCTTTAACGATATTACTTAATACTTTTTCTATTTGTTTGAAGTCTGCTTGGTTTACATTCCCCAACGTTTTTGCTTTAATTCGGAACTCATCACTTTGAGTTATTTTTCCGGCTTTATTCATATCATAATCGTATCTGGTCGGAAATACATTTTTCCTTCCGTCAAAGGACATATTTCTTAAAGTGCCGTTGTTATCGATTGTAAAATTTGCTAATTGTTTTCTTTTATAAGTTTCTTTTTCATCAGTTTTATAAACGGTGAACAGGTCTCCATTTATAGTTACGCCGCCATATTCCAGTTCTAAGAATTTCTTATCAGTGTTTACGATAGCATTTTTCAAATCTTCAAATCCGAGTTCGAAATTAGTTTTTGCTTTAGGTGTTTTGGCTTTTTGAACAGGAACCTGCTTTTGAATTTGTTTTGCAGGAGCGGTTTGATGTGTTTGAGCTGCTTTACCTGTTTTCTTTGGCGGATTAGCCGCAAACGGTATTTTAACTTCGTTCTTGTTAAACTTCCAATCGGATACAAAATTTGTTTTTTCAAAATTTATTTTCGGAAGATTATAAACTTCTTTTTTTGCTTGCAAATATTCCGGTATTTGCGACGTTGTCGTATTGCTTTGAGTTTTTGTTTGTTTTTTATGCTGAATTTTATTAGCTTTTGCGGTCGGTTCTTCTTTTTTTACCGGTTTTGTTTCTGCCGGTTTTGTTTTTGCGGGTTTTGATTTTTCTTCAGCTTTTGTATTTTTATTATTTACATTTTCCGGCAGATAAATTTTATCATTAATTTTTAAAGAGCTCATTTCTTTTGGCGATTTGAGGTTGTTAAGTTTCGCTATTTTATAGGTGTAATCAAGAATTTCACCGTTTTTGGCATTTTTGCCGAGTGTATTTTTAGCGATACCCCAAAGGCTGTCCCCTTTTTTAATAGTATATTCTTTTTCAGCTTTCACTTCCGGAGTTTTTGAAATTGTAATATTAAAATACTCCGTATCAGTAATTGGCATTGCCATTCCCATTTCCATATTTTTATCCTCCAATGTTAAATATTTCCCCGTACATATAATAAAAAATTTCCCCATATAAAATTGCCAAACAGGAAAATTTTTTCTTATTATTTCTTAACAAAATATTTAATATTGGTTACCAATACTTAGAGCCGTATTCTGCAAATAATTCAATAGTATTGCAAACTTTTTTTTCGACTGAATCTATTTTTTTTAGTATTTCAAAGTCTTGAGTTTTTTTTCGCATTACTCTTAAATCCAAAAGTTCTTCTTTGGCTTTGCGGACTTTTTTCATGTCTTCTTCTCGTTTAAGAAAAAGCCAAGATTCAAATCCGCATCCGGGCGGGGTTACTACCCAACCATTTGAAGGACAATATATACATAGTTTAGGACGCTCTTCATATATCGAACACATATTATTGTCGAGTATGTATCGACACTTGTAAAAAGTCATGTCCTCTTCTTTTATATTATCTTTTTTTTCTCTTAATATATTATCTACTGTTGCGGCATCTACAGCTCGTGCTTCTTCTATGGATTCATACGGCTCAAAAATATTTAAAAAATCTTTGGCATAATCATTCCCGTTTGCTGCCATTTCTTTGATTTCGTCATAGGTATATTTGGTATTAGAGATAACACGGCAGCACTTACCGCACATTTTGCAGAGACTTTGTGGACGCGACTTGATGTAATTCTCTTCATATAGATTACTCATACCTATAATTATAATTAATTTAGTTTTTTAGTGATAATTACTTAATATTTCTTAAAAAATCAAATAAAATGGCAATTATTTTTTATTTTATGACTTTATTAAAATAGGTAGTAAAAGGTTATTCTCATGCAAAATTATATGTCAAACGGACAGGTTCCGTACAATAATGTGAATAAAGCACCGCTAAATCAGGGAAATTCTCAATCCCAAATTCAACCTCAGCATACGAGCATCCCTAATTATTCAGGTGTTAGTATTAATATAATTAATCCTATGGTAAATCCTGACGGAAGTGTTGTTTATCCTACGCAAACTCTTTCGGCGTTTGATGCGGGTACTAACGGTGGTTGTTATCCGTCATCATACTATGTTAACCAGCCGGGAGCAGGATATCAGTATTATCCGCAAACAAAAAATGCGAATGGCAAACAGGCTGTTTCACAAACTTCTGCTTCAGGTTTATATGATGCAGATGGGAAATTTCATCCATATATAAAAGATCAAAACGGCAAAGTCGGATATTTAGACAATAATGGTAACTTCGTTCCTGTGAATACTATAGACGATCCGAGAGTGTCGGCTCAGGAGTCTAAAAATAAAAACGGATTTTACGACAAAGACGGAAAATTTCACGAATATACAACAAACGATAAAGGTGAAAAAGGTTACGTAGATGAAAACG
>ONTD01000040.1 GCA_900320675.1 uncultured bacterium | reverse complement strand
GGATTTTTGCAGTGTGTTCCAAGAGGAACTCCGGTTTTTGTTCTGTCGGTTGAAAGTCTTTCTATTTCAGACATTTTGCGGGCATTTGCTCGATATTCTTCAACTGCGGATTTATTTTCAGGAGTTGTAAGTTTCTCTATATCTTTGTATTCAGGAGCAACAACGAGGTAGGTTATACCATGAACCGTATCAGGTCTTGTTGTGTAAACAGGAATTTCCATTTTTTCTCCGTTCGGAGCATCTACAACAGGAAATCTGAAAATTGCACCGTGAGATTTACCAATCCAGTTAGCTTGCATTGTTTTTACGTTATCGCCCCAGCCTTTAAGCAAGTCTAAGTCTTTCAGTAAGACATCAGCGTAATCGGTAATCTTTAAGAACCATTGAGATAAATATTTTTTCTCAACAACACTGTCGCATCTCCAGCATTTGCCGTCTATAACCTGTTCGTTTGCCAATACTGTTCCGCAATCGTTACACCAGTTTACCGCAGCTTCTTTTTTGTATGCCAAGCCTTTTTTATAAAGTTGTAAAAATAGCCACTGAGTCCATTTGTAGTATTCAGGTTTGCAGGTTGCGACTTCTCTGTCCCAATCGTACGAGAGTCCGAGCATTTTCAACTGTTTTGTCATATAAGCAATATTTTCATCAGTCCAAGTTTCAGGATTAGCACCGTGTTTCATGGCTGCGTTTTCAGCCGGTAACCCAAAGCTATCCCAGCCTATCGGGTGAAGAACATTAAACCCTTGTGCTTTTTTAAATCTGGCAATAACATCGGTAATCGTGTAGTTTCTGACGTGTCCCATATGTAATTTGCCTGATGGGTACGGAAACATTGACAGTGCATAATATTTAGGTTTATCACTATCATCAGGGGTTTTGAATGCACCTGTTTCTTCCCATACTTTTTGCCATTTTTTTTCTATTTCCTGCGGAAAATATGCTTCTTTCATTATTCTTTTTTCCCTCTCCGTTTGTTGAGATATTTAACCTTACTACCTAAAACGCTACCACAAAGAAGTATGATTGTAAATTATTTGGGCAAGAAATATATTTTATATATTTGTTTTGTGGATTTTGCAAGGATTGCCGAAGGCAACGACGTTTGGCGGGATATCTTTTGTAACTACGCTTCCGGCTCCTATTACAACGTTATCACCTATTGTTACTCCGGATAATATTGTAACATTCCCGCCTATCCAAACATCGTTTCCGACGGTAATAGGGTTTGCGGTTTCAATTCCTTGTGCGCGTTCCTGTGCATTTGTCGGATGATTTGCGGTATAAAATCCGCAGTTTGGACCGATGAAAACCCTGTCTCCAAAAGTAATCGGTGCGCAATCAAGCATTACGCAGTTATGATTTATGTAAAAATTTTTGCCCGCTGAGATATTGTATCCGTAATCACAGAAAAAATTCGGTTCTATGGTGATATCTTCTTCGCAGTGTTTGAATAATTTTTTCAGGATATTTTTTCGCTCTGCAACTTTTGAATTTGGCAGGCTATTATATTCATAGCACAGGTACTTAGCTTTTCTCCTGTCTGTAAGTAATTCTTCCGTATCCGGTAAATATTTTTCTCCGGCTAACATTTTTTCTTTTTCTGTTTTCATAAAAATCACTTAATTTCCGATTTTTGGTTCAAAGTTTTTACTCTTGTAAACGGCCAGAACAGAAATACGGCTTTACCTATAAATCTGTCCCGTGATAGTAATCCCCAGTATCTGCCGTCTTGGGAATTCCCTCTGTTATCGCCCATCATCATGTAATGTTTTTCCGGTATGGTAATAGGACCGCAGACCATTTTCTCAGTGCAAGGCGGATAGTCATATACACTTTGAATATACGGTTCATTAAGCGGTTTATCATTTATGTATACGGTGTACTTACCATCTTTATCCGCTTTTAATTCAAATTTATCCCCCGGCATTCCTATAACTCGTTTTATGTAGGCAATATCTTTGCAGAAAAATCCTGTCAGTCTTGCGAAAGTTTTAACGGGTGTTTTTTGCAAATTTTCAAACGGCGGATAAAACACCCATATTTCTCCTCTTTCAGGGGATTTATAAAATCTTGAAAATCTTTCTACAAATATTCTGTCTCCTTCAAGAAGTGTCGGGTGCATTGAGCCTGACGGAATCCAGCGGATTTCTCCTATGAAAAATCTGATTATTATTACCATAACCACAACAAATACAACTGTTTCCACACACTCTTTTATTGCAGGTTTATGTTTTTCGTATAAATTTTTTAAATTTTCAATAAATTCTTCTCTACTCATTTTTTAATATTCCTAAAAGCTCTGTTAAAGCTGTTTTGTATTCATTTTCAGGTAAGTTTTTCAAAAACTTTTTTGCCTCTTCTATATAATTAGACAATAAATCTTTAGCTTTTTCAATACCTGCTATAGGATTGTCAGGATTTTGTGAATATATTACGGGTGCAGTGTAAATCCCGTTTTTAATATCACTGTCTTTTCTGTTGTCCGTAATATTTTTAATGTCATCTCTTATTTGAAACGCTATTCCGAAAAGTTTTGCAAAGTTTTTTGCATCAACATAATATTCGGATTTTTGAGAAATTTCTATTCCGCCTTCAATTGCGGCTTTAAATAAAGAACCTGTTTTCAGATAAGTTTTTTCTATGTATTCTTCTAATGTCGGAATTTCATACTGCTGGAAGTGTTGCTTAATTTCTCCGTTACACATATCGGTTATAGTATCTGAAATTATATTTGTTATTTTGGGATTATTGATTTCCCCGATTAGTTTAAGTGCATATGATAGGATTAAATCACCTGCAACAACTCCCATATGTGTGCCGAATTGTTTGTTAAAGGTTGTTTTCCCCCGCCTTAAATCAGAATTGTCTATAATATCATCATGAATTAATGAGCCGTTATGGATTAATTCTATAACAGCTTGATATTTAATTTGCGGCTTTTCTATCACAATACCTGTTGCTCTTAGGTATAAAAAGCTTACTACGCTGCGTATATGCTTAGACGGTGCATTAAACATTTCAAGAAATTTTTGAGAGAATTCTTTGTTGCCGCATATTTTAAAAACAACTTCCTCTTTCACTTGTTCGACGTCTTGTTTTACATAGTTGTATATGGCATTGTATTTTTCAGTAAAGCTCATATAAATATTTTATCATGGTAATACTTAATTAAACATAACAATTTATTGACATGTGTTTTGTGTTATTTTAGGATTGAATAACAATTAAGAGGAAACGGGGTGAAATTCCCTGACTGTAGCCGCAGCCGTACGCCGTAACTTTTACGGGAAAGTCGGAACACTCAAGGAAAAATTATTTCTACGTGCGATATGGAAATAATAAAATAATTTCTTTGTGTCCTCTTAATATGTAAAGAGGATTTTTTATGCCATCAGCAGTATTGAGTCAATCAAATATCATGAAAACAACAACGTGTCCTCACGGTGCACCGCTCGGGGCTTGCCCTATATGCAACGGGATGGGCGGAGCCGGCGGTATAAAAAGGGCTGACCATACCGCAAAGGTTGGAGAAATGAGTTGGAATGAGTGTGCTGCCATTGGGGCTATGCTGAGAGCTCAGAAAGCTGCAAAAGCTGCTCAACAACAAGATGCGGTGAATTTTGCTCAAAGAGTTGCTCAATTTGAAAAATCTATGATGAATATTTCACAAAAAATTGCTGATATTTCCGGCATGATTAATAAAAATTTACCGCCGATTATTGCAAAACCTGTTAACTTTGTGATAAATAATATTATAGGCAGTGCGGTGAATTTTATAAAAAATATACCGGCTGCTATTCAAAGTTTCGCTCAAAATATTTCTCAAAAATTTGTGGAAATATCCGACAAACTTGCCGCAGTGTACGGTGAAATAAAAGCAGCTATAGCAAAAAAAATAGGGGAACCGTTAAACGAATTTAAAAAGAAAGTAAAATCTCTATTTTCGATATTCGGCACGCATGACACAAAGAACGACGATAAACAGGTCGATGAAGCGAAAAAAACTTTTAGATTAAGGACCTTTATTCACGACTTGTATAAAAAATTAAAAGGCGATGATGAATTGCCTGAAGAACAAAAAGGATTAGGATAATGAATTCAATTCAGTTTAATGATGCGGAAACTCGCCGCCAACAAAGGAATTTAACAAATTCTCAAAAACTGAATAATTATAAAATGAAAGAAGGCGTAATTGTAAACAGCCTGATAAAAGACGGTGAAGATTCTTACATGTCAAAAACGCCGCTTAATCTTAATGATACTTGCGATACTATGATAATTTCGGATAGTGTTAAATTACCGGAGCAATTAAACCAGAATTTGACTAATCCGGAACGTAGTCTTTTGCCGATAAGTGCGTTGTGTGTCGGTGTTATGGGGCTTTTTGCCGGTGTTTCGTGGTTCGTAAAACGTAATGCAAAAATTACAAATGAGATATTAAAAGAAAAATGGATTACCTCTTTTACCCGTAATATTTCCATAAATGAAGAGTCTGTTCAAGCTATTGTTCAGATGGTTCAAAATCCCAATATAAAAACAATACGTGCGGGGCTTGGGGTATTAACGCTTACCGCCACAGCATTTATGGGGAAAACATTCTTTGACGGGTTCAAAGATGTATGGGTAAAAAAACGTGAAGCTGATATTCAAAAAAATCTGCAAGAACAACTTATTGCAGTAGAAACACAGTCTTTTAGCGGTAAAATTCAGATTATACGAAATGCACTCTCTGAGAAAACTAAAATGTTCTCAAATTATATTTCACCGTCTGAGCCTAAAGAGCAACCGTTTGGAATGTTTAAGTCGTCTAAGGATTTGTCTTTCGGTTCTAACAAAGAAAAAAAATCCGATAAAAATGCACTAAAATATTTTACTCTCGGAATTGCTACCGTTGCTTCGATTATAGGCTTATCTCATTATTCTATGAAAAATCT
>ONTD01000109.1 GCA_900320675.1 uncultured bacterium | reverse complement strand
CAAAACTTTTTATGAAAAATCAAAATCTGTAGCATTTATAGGAGCAAAACCCGAAATTATAGAAAAAGCTGTCCAAAATCTCGAGACAGAATTTGACGGATTGAAGGTCTGCTATGTTCAAGACGGGTACTTCAAAGATGACGACAGAGTACTCAGAGAATTAAAGGACTCAGGCGCTGAGTTAGTTCTTGCAGCTATGGGCTCACCAAAACAAGAATTATTTATTTCGCAAGCGTCAAAACTTTTACCAAATGCCGTGTTAATAGGGATTGGCGGGAGTTTTGATGTTTGGTCGGGAGTTGTTCAAAGAGCTCCTGTGATTTATCAAAAAATGGGGCTGGAGTGGTTATATCGCACCGTCAAAGAACCTAAGAGGTTCAAGAGAATATTTCCGACTTTACCGCTTTTCGTATTAAACGTCATAAAAGAAAAATTATTTGGAGAATAATAATGCTTAAAGAATCAGAAATCAAAGAGTTAGAAAATTACTGTAAAGAAAACCGCAGAAATATCTTAAAAATGGTATACAATGCACAATCCGGACATATCGGAGGTTCTCTTTCGGCAACTGAAATTATGACTGTCCTATTCCACAAATGTATGAAACTTGTTCCGAAATGGGATAAGGATAAGAATTTTGACAAACGAGACAGGTTCGTACTTTCTAAGGGACATGTTTCTCCGATATATTATTCAAATTTAGCACAAATGGGATATTTCCCTGAAAAAGATTTAATGACGTTTCGTAAATTAGATTCAAAATTGCAAGGACACCCTGCAACATTTTGTCCCGGAGTTGACGCCGCAACAGGTTCTTTAGGACAAGGATTAGCTATAGCTTGCGGTATGGCGATGGGATTAAAGCTTAACAATAATCCTGCAAAAGTATTTGTCCTAATGGGCGACGGGGAACTTCAAGAGGGCAGCGTGTGGGAAGCTTTTATGGACGCTCCGGCAAGGCAATTGGATAACTTAATTGCAATAATTGACAGAAACGGATTACAAATAGACGGGGAAACAGAAAAAATTAAACCTTTGAATAATCTTGCAGAAAAAATCAAAGCTTTTAATTGGAATGTAATTGAAATAGACGGACACAATATCCCTCAAATCTATGATGCAATAGAATTGGCGAAAACATCGACACGCCCGACCGCTATTATTGCAAAAACAATTAAGGGCAAGGGTGTAAGCTTTATGGAAAATAATGCAGGATGGCACGGCAAAGCTCCTAAAAAAGAAGAGTTTGAAAAAGCTATGAAAGAACTTATATAAAATGATTACTGATGATATTAAAAATTTAAAAGACTACAACGTTGTCTCTGACGAGGTACTGAAATTTATAAACAACTTAAATGTAAATACCCCTGAAGGAAGATATGAAATTAATGACAGAATATACGCAAACGTTGAATCATATCAGAGAAAAAGCCTGCTTGAAGCATCTCTTGAATCACACAGAAAATATATAGATATCCAACTGCTGCTTTCAGGAACAGAAAGAATTGAATATACAAATATAGATGGATTAGAAGCTATCAACGCATACGACTGCATCAAAGATATAATTTTTTATAAACGTCCGGCTGCGGAAATCGGTTCAGTGATTCTTAACGGAAGGAATTTTGCCATATTTTATCCGCAAGACGCACACGCTCCGCAAATATCAACGCTTGCTCTTCAAAATAACGTAAAAAAAGTTGTAGTAAAAATTGCGGTAGATTACCTATGATACACGGCATAATTTTTGATTTAGACGGAACTCTTTTAAACACCCTTGAAGATT
Organism: uncultured bacterium; assembly: GCA_900320675.1. Classification (GTDB taxonomy): domain Bacteria; phylum Cyanobacteriota; class Vampirovibrionia; order Gastranaerophilales; family Gastranaerophilaceae; genus UBA1221. The sequence continues at coordinate 5,966 of ONTD01000109.1, read as the reverse complement.
TGTGCGACAGCACAAATTATGCGTTGTCGTATTTTAACTACCCGACAAGAACAATTGATGAAGTCCGAAGTTTTGTCGGAAACGGGGTAAAACTACTTATAGAACGAGCAATTCCAAATGGCGCCGAAGATAAAAATTTTGAAGCTTGCCTTAAAATTTTTAAACATCACTACAAAGAAAATATGTACAACAAAACCGCACCATACCCGAATATTGTAGAAATGCTGAAAGAACTTAAACTAAAAGGAATTCAAACCTCGGTAGTGTCAAACAAGTTTGATTTAGCAGTAAAAGATTTGTGCAAAAAATATTTTGGAGATTTAGTCCAAATAGCAATTGGAGAAAACGAAGAAGAAGGCATAAGAAAAAAACCGGCACCGGATAGCGTTTTTAAAGCAATCCACGAAATGCACGTAAGTATAGAAAATGTAATCTTTGCAGGGGATTCCGAAACAGACGTCCAAACGGCAAAAAACGCCGAAATAGATTGTATCGGCTGTACTTGGGGTTTCAGAGACAAATCCGTACTGAAACAAGAGGGTGCCAAATATTTTGTGGACACCCCCTTTGAAATATTAGATATAATTAAAACATTGTAGCTATTTGAACTATTTAATAATATCAATAGGAATTTCATCAGATAATTCAACTATTTGAAAATGTTTTTGTAAGATTTCTTTTAACTCAGCAACATCAGGATTTTTAGGTAATGCTAAAGTATCCTTAAAAGAATCACCCCAAGCGGTGATATTTTTATTCATTGCATAAATATTATCGACCGGAGCATTAGCTTTTTTACCGAAAATCATAGTAAACGGTATTTCAAAATGGTCAAAAATATCAGCAAGCATATTACCAAAATCAAAACTTTGTTTATTTTCTTTTAGTTGCGGCTTACATTCTAATCCGCCGATAATAAAACCTTTAAGAGGTTCTGTTTGACGATCACGCAGTTCTTCAATTCTTCTTGAAAAAACATCTTGTAATAATTCTTCTGTATGAAGTCTCGGATCCAAATGCCCGATTTCATTAACCAGACCTCCGTTTATACCGTATGCGGTATTTGCTGCAATATTAGTTGTTCTTATGCCTCTGTTATACCCTACACACTTTGCCTTATCTATAACAAACTCACCGAATTTAGATACTTCCGAATAAATATGCGGGAAATCACAAGGCTTTGCCGATAAATGTAATGTAAATGACATGTTTAAAAACTCCTTTAACTTTTTGGGGTTAAAAAGACATAAATAAAAAAATATGCTACTTACTTAACAAAGATTTACAAACACATAAAAAATTTAGCAAAATTCTTCCTGAAAAAACCATTAATATACAAATTCACTATCTGGCGAGTACTCTTGTTAATTCTGCAATTAGCAGATCTAAATCTACATGATGTGTTTTTGCACACTCTTCGATAGTATCATTATTTTTGGCAGCACAATCGCCGCACATCATTCCGAATTTTTTTAACGTGAATAATATCATAAAATTTTCTTTTATAATTTCTGCCATTTTAGTATCTTTTGTTATTGTTATAGACATATACACCTCTTTATTTTTTAGGAACTTGTAACCAAGTTATATTACCGACATCTTTGAGTTTTGCAGGATTATGATAACTGCAATGAACAGCATTAACATAAACTTCTTCTCTATGAATATCTCCTAAAAAGTCGATTGACTTATTAACCTTGGTCAAATCACCATTTGGGACATGAATATCACCTGAGTAGAATAAAACTTGTGCGTTTGGATCGCCTGTAATTTTTTCTGCATAGGTATTCATATATTTAAAGAAATTATCTCTTATATCTTTTATATCAGAATCAAAATTCATACCCTTAATAAATCCATGATTTAATTCAATATTATCCATTATAAGAGTAGGTTTGCCATCTACATTTGCCATAAATACTCTTGACATACCAACGACATCACCTTTGGCATCGCATAATTCCACAACATTATAGGAAGTATTGAGCATATAAACCGCCATAGAACCGCCGTTTGTTCTGTCTAACGCAGTACAGCAGCTTGTTTTTGAACCTAAGAACATGTCTTCCTGAGGATTTCTGTCCCACATTTTAATATGACACTGTTTTCCGTCCACTTCAAATTCAACATCGGGAACATTCGGTTTAATCCATTGGTCGTAATTTACACCATTCCTTTCAAATGCCTGTCTTGTTTGTAAATTCGTTTTTCCGTATTTGTTGCTTACATCATTAATATATTCAGTAAACTTCCCCTTTGACGCTGCTTTTACGACATCGGCAAGCTCTCCGTTATCTCTGCCCGGAGTACTATACAGCAAAGATAAGTACTTCATATTCCAATTGAGATTTTCCGGATTAAGATTATTTATTTCTTCCTGCGATAAACCTTTTTTAGATAATATTGCTCTAAATATATCATTGTGAAGTTTTTCGCTGTCAAGAATAAATGCACCTTTCTTTAACGGAGTTTTGTAATTGTTTATATCAAAATTATCAATAATTGAAGTGGCACATTTAATTAAATTTATCATATCAATTTTTTGTTGTCCCGTTAACTTATCAGGTTGTCCGTTTTTATTTATTCTTTTACCGTTTCGTATTACATCAGAAAGTATCCCTTTTGCAGCACCGCTCAAATCATTGATTTCTGACATTTTATCTTGGAATATAGAGAATCTTTTATCTAATAACAATTTTACGGTTTCAATATCAGTAGAAGAAATTGCATCTAAGATTTGTGTAAATTTATTATCTATATTTTGGTTAATAGTATTGTTAATTTGTTCAACTGTTGCTTTATCCTCTGCAGAAAGACTGTTAAATAAGTTTCTCTCAGAATCTTTTTTACGATAATCTTTTAGAGCATCAATTATTTTTTCATTATAATGACCGTTAATATAATCTTGCGGTTTTGTATTTACATACTGGAAAATCTTTGAAACTTCAAAGAAGTTATTTACCAAGGTATTCATAGAAAAATTAGGCATAAATACTAAATCATAAACATCTTCGCCTTTTAGATATTCTTCTGCAAATTTAACAAATTCGGTGTTGGTATTTTGACATCTTATAGCAACTTGTTTTAATAATTTGTCTTTATTTTCTAACATTTCAGTTAAGATAGCAGTATTTTTACCTATATCTTCACTTGAATTCAATACTTTAATAATATATGAATCTCTGGGATACTTTTTCGTTTTAATATAATTTGCGACAAAATCCAAGTTTGATAATTCAATGTAATGTAAGGAATCACCGAGTTCCGGCCATATAGTTTTTAAAAGTTTTTCTGCAACATCTTTTTCATAATTTACAGATTTTTTATACACTCCTGACAGCATTCCGGATTTAACCTGAGTCATCCCGAGTTTATTTGCTATATCAAGCGTATATATTTTTGCAAGCGCATCATTAAAATTTGTCTTTACTTCATCAGGAACATCTTTTAATACAGACAATCCGTCTTTTAAGATATCATAATCAGCTGCCTCAAACATATCTGCCGGATCTTCTCTATAGCCTTCTTTAAAGCTTTTAAGTAAATCCTCATGCTCAATAAGTAAATCAACTTTATCTCTATCTTTTAAAATAGTATCTAAATTAAAGTATTTTACCAGTTTAGGATTATTATCGATATCTTTTTCTAAAGTTTCTAACAATTCAGGTTTATCTTCTGCATATTTTTTTATAAATTTAGCCGCATCAGTAAAATAACAATTTTCTCCGGCAACACATTTTTTTACTAATTCATAATATTTAGGCGATAACTCCAGCAAATCTGTTCTTGAATTATCAGAGAACCCTATGTTCGGATAGCGGTTTTCACCTCTTAGGTTAATTATTTCATAGACCAATTTTCGTTGTTCTTTGGTTAATGGGGTTTCACCATAAGGTTCTAACCCGTTTATGAAATTAGAAAATTCTTCAATATTTATATCTTTTAAGTTTACATTATTTTCAACCCATTCCCTTACAATTTCGGGATGAGTTTGCATTTGATCAGTAAAATATTCTATTTGCCAAGTATCAATACCTGTTTCGGTATCAAATATTTTATTATCAATACTTTTTGCAATTAAGTCTGCCTCTGCCTTGTTCTGAACTTTTGCCAAAACGTCTTGTAGTTTATTACAATCTATTTTTCTTTGCTCTTTTACTGTTCTGGCTCTTTCCATTACTTTTTCAAATACTATTAAATTAGCATCATTTACATATTTAAGTGTCTTTATAAACTTATACCCTATATTTGTATTAATTGGCTTTGGTAACAAATCATATAATTTTATTTGTAAATCACTTACCGGAACATCTATAACACCCGAACTAAACTCATCAAGATAACCGTCTTTAAAGGCTCTTTCTAAAAAATTAATCGTATTTTCCGCATTAGATTTAAACCCTTCAAGTCTCGCTTTCATGGCATTGTTTACTTGTTCACTATGTCGATTACTTATTATTATGCTATCCTTCAAAAACCTTTTTACTTCAGGAGAAATTTTATCATATTTTGCAATTTCTAAAAGAACATTAAAGGTTGCATAATTAACCTTGCCCCTATCTAAAGAACATATATACATCTTTTCAATATCATCAAAAGTTAATCCTTTTTTATAAAGTTCTGTAATCTGTTTTGCAGAAAAATCACCATTAACATCTTTTGCATGCTTTATCGCATCTGCCAAATTTACGTATGGCATAGATATAATATCTTTTGAGTTTAGAATATTAATATAATCTATCATCTCATTAATTTGTTCACCGGTTAATGGTTTTCTGACATTCGCTTGCTCAGATTTTTCAATCTTTGAAGCCGCTTTAGATAAAATAAAGTCAATTGAACTATTTGGACCACTTAATGAATTTTTAAAATTTTCTTTTATTAACTTTATTAGCTCAATAGCATTAGAAGGAACTTGACCATCTACGCAGAAATATTCTGATATTTTCTTTGCATATTCATTTCTGTATGCTTCATCGCCGGTCAATAATGATTTTAAAACATCCTCAAAGCAATCTTGTGTAACTGCTTCATTATTATTTATTTTTTCAAGTTGCTGTTCATACTTATCAATGCTATTTTTTATACGACTTGCGTATTGTTCTGGCTTTGCAAGCATCTCAAGTGATCTTTCTTGGGAAACAGGTCTGTTCGTTTTTATTTGATATTCATCTAACAATTTTGCAGTTTCTATATTTTTTCCATTTACTTCGGATGCAAATTTATAATTTCTTGATAACAATTCAAAATTCTCTAATACAAATTCAGCACCATTTTTCTCTGCACAATCTTTTAATGCTTGTATCATTTCTGCTTTTTTACGACCACTTTGTATATCAGAATTTTTTATATCTTCATATTTGTTAGATAAAACGACTTCTGCTAAAGCTTTTTGAGGTGTTTTGGATGAAGTCGTCTCAAGAATTAATGCAGCTTGATCCATTACACTTAAATCCCCTTGTGATTTTGCCAATTTATAAGCTTCTATCTTTGCGGGAATATCCTCAGCTTTAACCCCATCAAATATCATTGAGCCCAGTATATCACTTAATAGCTCTTTGTCATTTTTTACAACCTCAATAAAATCTTTACAAACTGATAAATCTATACTTCCGTTTTCAATACTTTCAGAGAAACTTTTCACCATATCTTCATCTAAACCGATATCTCTTAAATGCTGTAAAAATGACTCTTTTGCTAATTCTGTAGATACTTGTGAGGATCCTGTTTCCGGTTTATATTCCATTCTGTTTTCGGATTTTGCAGTTTTTGTTTCAACTTCTGTTTCAGGAGTTGCTTTAACCTCAGCTTCAGGTTTTACTTCAGTTGTTTTAGGTTTTAGACTTTCTTCAGCTTTTAGTTCTGACAAGCGTTTTAGGCATTCTTTATCTAAAAATGCAACTTCTTCTTTTGCATAAGATAAATCTTTTAAGTTCTCCCTTAATTCGGTTATCTCTTCTGCGGAT
>ONTD01000097.1 GCA_900320675.1 uncultured bacterium | reverse complement strand
TTCCGGTACTGTAAATCCGCCGTATTGTTGGCTGGCAGATGCCATTACAATATCACCGATAACGTCAAAAGCGACTTCAAGTGTTTTCGGTTCGTTATACCATAAATTTCCCATCTCAAAACCGTCTTTTAAGACTGAGGCAATATCAAAAAGGCAACAATTCATTGTATCTCTTCTTGCACTCATATCGTGGATATAAATGTAACCGTCTCTAATCGCCTGTAATTCAGGTACAGTCAGGAAAAATTTCTTATATAATTCTTTGTTTAATTGGTTGAATACCAATGAACGTTTTGTTGAAACAAGAGCTGAATCAGAATTGGAGTTTTCTTTGTCTCCAATATACATAATCTTTTGGCTTTCTTGGTAAACTTTATCGAGCATTGTAACAAAGTCAATTTTATAATTTCTGTAATTTCTGTAGCTTTGTGCAACCTTCGGATTAATCATATCAAGTGCATTCTCAACGATACAGTGCATATTGAAAATTTCAATTTCTGTTGCTTTAGATTCCAAAACGCTTCTGTTTACGCAATTGCATATTTTTTCGATATCTTGTTCGGTTAAGGTTACCAAACTCCTTGCCGCAGCTTTTTTGGCAGCTACTATAACTTTATTGATATCGTATGCTTCTTTTGTACCGTCTTTTTTTATTACACAAACATTGTTCACAGCATGTTTTGCTGCCATATTAACAATATTGTTGCAGATATTTTTAGATATGTACTCTTTCTTAATGACCGGAGTAACTCCGTTCACTGTTTTTGGCATGACTCCATGGTCAATACCGATAACTTTTTCTTTTTGCTCTACATCATTCATAACTATCTCCTTTTGCTTTCAAAAGGCAGAAACTGAGGATACTAAAATAAAAGTAATCTCTATAATTCCTTCTCCCAAAGTCCTGTCTCGAGGTTCTATCCATTTAAGCATTCCGGCTTTAACGGCTGCGGACCAGCGGGGAACTTTCATCCCTTCTTTCCTTAAATGTTATTCTATTATGTTATCATAAAATAATATTTTTTTGAATCTTGTTTATAAAATTTAATATACATGGATGATGCCCTTTTAAATTTATGTTAGCAAAAAAATTTTTGTTTGTATTTTAGAAATTATTATGTACATTAACTCTTTATCTTTAAATAATAATTTATATAATACATGTACCTCTCCGTCTTTTACATCTTTTAAAAGAGAAGTAAAAAATAAAAACGGATTACTTTCTTATCGAGGGGATACTTGTTCTTTTAGACATGATTTGGACTTTGACTTACTTGTTAACTATGTTAATTCAAAATATAAAAAGGCAAATAAGGTTAACGTTATAATGCATGCTTGTTCCAGCGGTGAAGAAGTATATTCATTTGCAGCTGCTTTGAAGTCAATTTTAGGGGACGAATGTAAAAAGTTTACTCCGCTTCAAGCAAGAGATCTTGATCCTGTGCATATAAATCTCGCCAAATCAGCGCATTATTCAATGGAATCTTATGAGCTTGATAACGCCAAAATAAATTTGGCCGGAGATTCTTTGGATAAGTATTATGACTTATTAGATAGAGGCTATATGTATGAATTGAGAACTCCGAATAAGGATTTAAAAAGCATGGTTCGATTTAAGCAAGCTGATATTTTAAAAGATGTAGATTTTATCCCTAAGAAAAATACGGTGTTATTTGCAAGAAATCTTTGGCCGTATCTTGAGAATATGCAATCGGCTTTGTTAGCTTATAAATTGTCAAAAATTTTCGACAAATCTTCTTTATTGGTAATCGGTGATTTTGATGTAGAGTTTGGAATGGGGTATTTACTTGAATCTGTTGGATTCAAAAAAACTATTATAAGGAATGTTTATGAAAAAGCTGAGAACTTTATTCTGGATTTAGAGAAAACAAATTTTGACGATGAAACTAAAAAGATATTGAAAACATCTGATTATTACGGAGTTGAAAAGTTTGTTAAGATTATAAATTTTGCAAAATTGCTGATAAAATAAAGGACTTGAATAAATTCAAGTCCTTTAATATTTTTATTTAGTAATTTTCGGCTCTTCTTACAAAATATGATTGAGGGTGTGCACACACCGGACAAATTTCCGGAGCTTTTTTACCAAAAACCAGATGTCCGCAATTCAAGCATTCCCACATTGTATCGCCGTCTTGAGTAAATACGACTCCGTTTTCTACATTTGACAAAAGTTTTCTGTAGCGCTCTTCGTGAGCTTTTTCAATTTTTGCAACCCCTTCAAATAAATCTGCAATATCGTTAAAGCCTTCTTCTCGCGCAACTTTTGCAAATTCAGGATACATATTTGTCCATTCAAATTCTTCCCCTTCCGCAGCAGCTTTCAAGTTAGATTTTGTGTCGTTGATGCCGTTTAGTAATTTGAACCAAATTTTTGCGTGTTCTTTTTCGTTGTTGGCGGTTTCTTCAAACAACTTACTTATTTGAACATATCCATCCTTTTTAGCTCTTGATGCAAAGTATGTATATTTGTTTCTTGCTTGGGATTCTCCCGCAAATGCAGCTAATAAATTTTGTTCAGTTTTGCTCCCTTTTAATTCTGCCATTATAATACCCCTTTCTTTAAAGTTTAGTCTATACAATATAACAACGGATTTTACTTGTCAATGATAGACAAAAATTTGTATGGGTGTTACTATAACTTTATGAGTTATATTGTTGTTTTATCTACTATTAATAATATAGAAACCGCAAAGTTTATTGCCAAAACGCTTATTGAGCAGAAGCTTGCAGCCTGTGTTAATATTGTCCCGAATATAACTTCAATTTATTCTTGGAAGGATGAGTTGTGTGAAGATAGTGAAGTCTTACTTATTATAAAATCGAAGTCAGAGTTTTTTAATGCTGTAAAATCAGAGATTGAAAAGCTGCATCCCTACGAAGTTCCTGAAGTTATTTCTTTTGAGATTAATAACGGCTCAAATTCTTATTTATCGTGGTTGGATAATTGTTTGCCGCAAAGATAGGTTAATTGGGTTTAAATAGTTCTTTTAGTTTTAATTCGGCAGGAGTTTTTTTCCTAAACATATCAGTAATTAGTATGCGGGTAGTTCTGATTGCATATAATGGCATAAGCGGTGATAAAGGGTGTATCGTTGCTCTTGGCATATCATTTTTTGTAAGAGTTTTTATATCGTCATAATGCTTAACCGCAAATTCGGCGTATTCTATTTTAGCCTTTTTATAATTTTTGTAGCTGCCTTTTAACATCCAATAAAGTTGCTTTGCGGCAAGCAATTTCGCCATATCTTTAAGCTGCGGAGTTTTTGTGCCTTTTAATAGGTTTAACTGTGCGGGATTACTCATCTGCCTGATGTCATTATTTTTAATTGCTTGTTTTTTTATTGTACGCGTTTTACGCGGAATAGAATTTAATTTTGAAATCCTTGTTATTTTTGCCATTTTTATACCTCAATTTCAGACGATAAAAGTTCCCCTTTATAAGAGGAACTTTTATCTGTAATTTACAATTTAGATATCAGCAGTACAATGAGGACATTTTGTAGCCTTGATGTCTATAGTAGAGAAACATTTCGGACATTCTTTTGTTGTAGCAGCGGCTTCTTGTGCAGCTTCTTTTTCTGATGCAGCTTTTACTTTATTAATACATTTTACAAGTAAAAATACTGCGAAAGCAACCATTGTAAAGCTAATCAATGTATTGATAAATAAACCGTAGTTTATAGTTACAACACCGGCATCTGATGCAGCTTGCAGTGAAGAATATGTAGTATCAGGATTTGGGTTATAAAGTGTTAAATACATATTAGAAAAATCTACCTTACCCATTAAAAATCCTAAAGGCGGCATAATTACATCATTTACAACTGAGTTTACAACATTACCGAAAGCGGCACCTATAATGATACCGACAGCCATGTCAATGACGTTGCCTTTTACTGCAAATTCTTTGAATTCATTCAAATTTCTTTTCAACATTCCAAACATTTTTCACTCCTTTTTCTACATTCAACTTGAATGTATTTTTATTATACAGGTTGATAATTTTTAATCCATATAAAAGTTACAGATGTTTACAAAATATTAAAAATGAGTATAATTAATGGTGTTATGTATAGTGATGGCGAAAAAGTTTATGTTGAAGATGAGGATTTGTGTCTTAGTTGTGAAAATTATGTAAAAGAGTTTGATTGCCCGCTTTTGGGTGCGTTAGTGCAGGGTGATGTCCTGCTGGAGGACAGTATGATTGTTAAAAGGTGCGGGTTTTATAAGGAATTTAAAAGAGTTTTATATATTATAAAGGATGACAAAAAAGAATGAGAACAATTACTTTAATAAACGGGGATGGTATTGGACCTGAAATTTCCGAGTCAGTCGTTAAAATAATAGATGCAGCAGGATTAAAGATTGATTGGGATGTTCAGACAGCGGGTGCTGATGTTATTGAAAGTGAAGGAACTCCGCTTCCCAATAGAGTGTTGAAATCTGTTAAAAGAAACGGTATTGCTTTAAAAGCACCTGTTACGACACCAATAGGAAAAGGTTTCAGGTCTGTTAATGTTCAGTTGAGAAAAGATTTGGATTTGTATGCAAATCTTCGTCCTTGCAAAAATTTACCAAATATTAAGACAAAATTTGATGATGTCGATTTAGTTGTTGTCAGAGAAAATACAGAGGATTTATATGCTGGTATTGAAAGGCAGGTTGACGAAAATACTGCTGAAAGTATAAAAATTATAACTAAAAATGCCAGTGAAAGAATTTGTAAATTTGCATTTAATTATGCGGTTAATAATAATCGTAATGAAGTATGTGTCGTTACTAAGGCAAATATTATGAAACTTTCTGACGGATTGTTTTTAAATACCTATAGAGAGGTTGCGGAAAATTATCCTCAAATTAAACAAAGAGAAATTCTCGTTGATAATTTATGTATGCAGCTTGTGCAAAATCCTTCACAGTTTGATGTTTTAGTTTTACCTAATTTATACGGAGATATTGTTTCAGACTTATGTGCAGGATTAATTGGCGGTCTCGGAGTTGCGCAGGGTGCTAATATCGGGTATGATTGCGCAGTTTTTGAACCGGTTCATGGTTCGGCTCCGGATATTAAAGGTCAAAATAAAGCTAATCCTACTGCGTTATTAATGTCTGCCGTGGAAATGCTCAGGTATATCAAGGAATTTGATTATGCTCAGAAAATAGAGAAGGCTTTGTTTAAGACGCTAAATGACAATATAAAAACATTTGATATCGGCGGCAGCTCTTCAACTACAGATTATACTGACGCAATAATAAAAAACCTCTAATTATATTGGCAGTAGAGTTATGCCTTATAATCCGGAACAGGATATATTTTTTTCGGTATCGGTTTGTTTTGAGTTGCAAGGGAGCTGCTTGGTAATTTATATTGGTTTCCGCAATATTCCTTTAATGCCAGTATAGTATTACCTTTATGTCTGGTTAATTTTGCCTTGTATACAATAATACCAAGTTCTACACCCAGTGCAACATCGGTTTTTATTGTATTGTATAGCTTTTCCCATGTTGGATATTTCTTTTTAAGTTGGTCTAATCTTTTTTCGTCGCTGTCATAAAATTTTCTGGAATATGCTTCTCTACGGGCTTCTTCTGATAATTTTTTATTGTTAGCATCTTTTGGGTTGGCATACATACTTCTTATTTCTGAAGGTCCGACTTGCATAACTCCCTTAAATTTTTTCTTTACGGGATTCATTGTTCTGGGTTCAAATACAAAGTTGCATTCATGCGAAAGTATTGCCGCTGTAATTTCGGAGTCAATCCCATATTTGTCTGATAAGGCGCATACCATATTCGCAATATATTTTGCATTATCTTTGTTTAGTAAATTAGGATTGCTTTT